>NZ_JADNNI010000013.1:0-97042 GCF_015556925.1 Enterococcus sp. 1001283B150225_161107_E12
CCGAACACAGAAGTTAAGCTTCTTAGCGCCGATTGTAGTGAGGGGTTGCCCCTTGTGAGAGTAGGACGCCGCCACGCAAATGAAAACAGTTGAACGAAAGTTCAGCTGTTTTTTTTGTCTGGATGCGAACAAATTTTCGGTTTTTGCTGAAAAAAAGCAATGGAAATGTTATGATAAATCATGTATAAACAAAAAATGTCAACAGATATCGATCTGTTTTAGTAAAGCGATACAGACAAACTTATATTTTATTATCTTGTATATAGGGAGGTAGTAGCTTAATGGTCAAATTTATTCATGCGGCAGATTTGCATATGGATCGTTCATTTGAAGGATTAGTGGAAATTGATGGAAAAGTTCAAAAGAAATTATTACGGGCTAATTTGACCGTACTTGAAAATATTGTGGAACAAGCAATCAAACATCAGGTTGATTTTGTTTTACTGGTAGGGGATAGCTTCCACCAGAATCGTCCTTCGCTAAAGATCCAAAAGCATTTTTCGGAACAAATCAAGCGCTTAGGAGAACACAATATCTCAGTTTTTTTAACATTTGGTAATCATGATTTTTATCAAAAAGAGAGATATTGGTTTGAATTCCCCGAGAATCTTTCTTTGTTTACTTCGGACACTGTAGAGACACTGCAAATGACGACGGATGTTGGTGAAACGATCGCACTCAGTGGTTTTAGTTACACAAAACAATGGATCACTGAGGAAAAGGTACCTGAATTTCCCCAACGTTTTGCTGTCGACTATCATATTGGACTCTATCATGGTGAAATTGGGTCAACTCATGGGAATTATGCACCATTTCAAGCAAAGCAAATGGAAGCAAAAGGCTATGACTACTGGGCGTTAGGCCATATCCATGTGCCAACTAAATTAAATGAAAAAGGAACAATTCTTTATCCTGGTGCACCACAAGGACATACAAAAAAAGAAGAGTCAGCGACTTCAATAGTTCTAGTTGAACTTCAAGGAGCGTCTTGTCGAACAACACCTATAAAAGTAGCAGAGGTTTATTGGAAACGCCAGCAAATTTCTCTCAGAGAAGTGAAACAAACGACGGATGTATTGAAGAAAATCCAACAAGAATTAGTGGAACCCAATAAGATGACACTCGTTGAATTTGAGATCATTGATTATGAACACTTAGATCAGGAAGTGTTGGATCGTATTCATTCTGGAGAATTATTAGATTATTTGATGGAAGAAACAAACAGGAAATTTTCGAATTTAGTTATTTGGCGTATATCTACTTTAGAAAGAGATAACAAGGTGAAAATTTCTTTGTCTGCTTCAACATTGATGTTTGAACAACTATTCGAAAATTACCAAACAAAAGAAGATTTTCAGCATATATTACAAGAAGCCTACACAAATCAAGAGGCAATCAAAGTGTTGGATCTGCTACCGGATTTTCAAGAATCTACGATACAAAAGGCCCAAGAAATCATTCGGCAAGACTTTTTGTTTGAGGGGGGTACTGAATGAATATTTTAAAAATCGAAATAGCAGCTTTTGGAAAGTGGCGTCAACAAACCTTTGATTTTACCTCTGGCAATCAGTTAATTTACGGTGAAAATGAAGCGGGAAAGTCAACGATCTATCAATTCATCCAAGCCATCCTTTTTGGTTTTCCTTCTAAAGGAAAGAAAAAGAAAGACTACACACCGCGAGACGGTTCTGCATATGGTGGGAAATTATGGCTGAATCATCCCATACATGGAGAAATTTATGTGGAAAGATATAAACAACAGAATCGAGGCAAGTCGAAGGTCACATTCAATGGTCAAAGTGGAAGTGACGAACTCTTAGAAAAACTACTTTCACCTTTGACGAAAGAGTTATTCCAGCAGGTTTTTACATTTCAACAAGAACAACTGAGTGAACTTGCTCATTTAACAGAAAAAGAATTGCATGATGCGTTGATCTCATTAGGGATCACTGGAAGTTCTCATGTCTTTCAAAAAAGACAAGAATATTATCAATCAGCTGATAAGTTATTTAAAAGAAAAGGTCAAAAATTAGTGATTAATCAGCGACTAAATGAATGGAAACAACTACAAGAAAAGATTCATCAAAAGCAAGAGCAAGAGGCAATCTATAGTGAATGGATCATGGAGGAACAACGACTAGCGGAACAACAACAGCTCTTAGTGCATGATATCGAACAAATCAATCAAAAACTTACGTTGTATCATCAACAAGAATTGAATTTCTCTTTATATGAAGAGTGGCAATCACTGAAAAAAAATATGCTAGCTGAAGTACCGGATGAATCATTAATACAAGATTTAGAAGTATTTACCAAACGTTATCAACAAATGAACGAACGCCTGGAAGAACTTGAGGCTTCGTTAGAGCGACATAGTGGGATGGATCAGCAGTCTGCACGTTATTATTTTTATTTAGAACAAGAACAAGAATTGAAAGCACTACAGCAAAAGCAATTTTCAACTGAACAATTAATGGATGAGTGGCAGAGACTGCAAGTAGAGACAAGGGAAACAGCGTCAGAATTGAAAATATTGGAGCAACGTTGGCGCTGGGATCGATTGCAACGGCCACAGGAATTTATTGATGATCCAGAGTGGCGTTCTTTGTATACGCTGGTGCAACAATTAAATGATGAACACAGTCAGTTAGCGATTCGTTTTGATATTGTGAAGGAACAGCAACAAACACTAGAAGCAGAGATCAATGAATTAGAACTAGCCCACCCAACGCTGATCCAAACAAGGCCGATCCAAGATGTTCCAGAAAAACAATCTTTTTTCAAATTTTACATTGGTGCGTTAGTGTTAGCTGTAATTGGTTTGTTCTTACCTATGCCTGGAAAAATATTGGGACCATTGCTTGCTTTGGGAGTGGTTGGCTATACGTTTACTCGTAGAACATCTAAGAACACTACAGACCAAAATTTGCCAGAAATCAAAGGGAAGTGGCAAGAGAAACTAGGGCAACTGGATATTGTATTGGCACAATTAGAAGAGATTACTCAAACAATCAATGAGAATAAACGAAAGCAACAAAAAATGGAACAATCAGTGGCTGATTTTGCCTATCATCACTCATTAGGAATAATGAACACGATTGAAACGATGAAAAATGAGGGCCAAGAAGTAACAGATTACCAAAAGCTTTATGCTGTTTTTCAAAAGAAACAACAACGGGAACGAGAGATACAGGAACAACTCTTACAGATAGAAGGGGAACTTGACCTAGCAAAAGAATGGTTACCGCTCCAGCATAAATCTCTCTCGGAAAAAATGGCTCTATTAACCACGTTCATCCAAGAAATGGAACAAATGAAATATGCTAGAAGTTATCAACAAAATACTTTGTTGAAGCAAGAAATCAACGCATTGAAAAAGAAACAAAAAATGTGGTTAGAAGAATACAAGGAACAATTTACTGAAGCAAAACTTTCTTACCCATCAGAAGTACCGATTTTTTTACAAAAGGCGGAGCAAACGAAGCAACAACAAGCACGTTTTGAAGAATTGGAGCATATTCTTTCCCCTATTTTTAAAACTGTCATTACTTATAGTCAGTTGCAGACTCAGATTGCTCGTGAATCCGAACGATTGCAAGAACTAAAGAGGGAAGAAAGTAGGAAAAGTGAGCAACGTCAACGCTTACAGTTGCAAATTGAGGGATTACAACAAGATGGGACATTAGATGAATTATATCAACAGGAAAGTCTACAAAAAGCTCAACTACAAACTTTATTTGAAGAGTGGGGCGGCTTAGTGATTGCTGGGACATTTTTAGGTGATCTTTCGACAGAATTAAGTGAACGGCAATTACCACAGTTACTCAAATTAGCTGGAGACTATCTAAGTATCCTAACTGATCGACAGTACCAAGAAATACAATTGAAAAACGATACATTGACATTAACAAATGGTACAGATGAGTTTCCAATTTATGAACTATCGACAGGGACAAAGGATCAGATGATCATGGCGATGCGTTTTGCATATCTTGCTTTGGAAGCGAAACGTTCGATCTGTCCAGTGATCATTGATGATGGCTGGCTACACTACGACCATAAGAGAAAATACCGTTTAGCTAAACTACTAGCTGAATTTAGCAAAACCTATCAAGTAATCTGCTTGTCTTCTGACCAAGAAATGGTAAGCTATTATCATGAGCTAGAACAATCTGTGAGAAAGTTAGAAGGTGCAAATAGTGAAAAAAATACGTGAATTAGTCGTTGATGAACAATTCGAACAATTCGTTTTGATCAAAAATGCAGATGTAAGAATCGCTAAGAACGGTAAGAAATTTATCGCTTTTACATTTCAAGATACATCAGGAACAATTGATGGCAAATATTGGGATGCATCAGAGGACGAGATCAAAAAATTTACACCGGGAACAGTTGTTTTTTTAAATGGTAAACGCGAGGTCTATCAAGGAAATCCTCAAGTTAAAATCTTGCATATGCGTTTAACAAAAGTTGATGAACCGAGTGATCCCAGTTTGTACATGGAAAGAGCACCATTGAGAAAAGAAGAAATGGAAGAAGAAATCAACCAATTGCTATTTGAGATCACAAATGCACATTGGAATCGAATCGTGCGTTATTTACTCAATAAATACCAAAAACAATTTTTTGAATATCCAGCAGCAAAACGAAATCATCACGCATTTGCTAGTGGATTGGCTTATCATACAGTATCGATGTTACACTTAGGTAAAGCGATTGCTGATGAATACCCTGAATTGAATCGCCCACTACTTTATGCAGGGATTATCTTACATGATTTAGGAAAAGTGATCGAGTTGTCCGGCTCAATGGCAACAGAATACACATTAGCGGGTAATTTAGTAGGGCATTTAGTTTTAATTGACGAAGAAATCACAAAAGCTTGTTTAGCGTTGAAAATCAGTGAGGAAGAAGAAGATGTGCTGATCTTACGTCATATGGTTCTATCACATCATGGATTGTTAGAATATGGTTCGCCTGTTCGACCTCGAATCATGGAAGCTGAAGTCTTACACCAGATCGACACGATCGATGCTTCGATGCAAATGATGTCTACTGCAATTCGTCAAACAGAGCCAGGGAAATATACAGATCGAATATTTGGTCTTGATAATCGTAGTTTTTATGTACCAAAACAGAAATGATGGTAATTGTTCGATAGATAATGAAAGATACGTAACAATTTATTGATATCATCTCATTAGTTTTAAAGAGGTCGAGACAGAAGTATTTAGCCTCGATAAATAAGACGACATCCACGAAAGTTGTTTTTCACCTTTTGTGGATGTCGCTTTATTTCCGAAGAGAGGATTTTTGTTCCCGCCGTTTATTCGCTTTTAGGTGGTTCTAAAGGACTTTTTCCCCAAACATTTTTTTATGAACCCAAAGAATTTTTTACTTTCCGTTAGCAGAGATGGATAATGAGAACTGATCGTATTCAAAAAAGTGGTTTAGGAAGACTTCTCTCTTCCTAAACCACTTTTTTTATATTTTCTCTAGCGTGTATTTTTAATGTCTAGAAGCGTATAGTGCTTATTCGTTTGTTGATTCAGTCGTGCTTTGCTCTGTTTCAGATGCTTCAGTAGAATCAGTTGATTTTGTTTCAGAACTCTTTGTTTCTGAGCTTTCTGTTGCTGAGTCTTCAGTTGAAGATGTACTTGTCGTAGCTGAAGTAAATGGTGTCAAGATGTTTTGGAATGCGTCATCTTTGATTTTTACATTCGCTTCTTTTAGTTCTTCACCGATTACTTTTGTTGTAAATTCGCTGTCATTTACTTTTGCTTGAGTCGCAATTTCTTCTAATTGATCTTTGAATTTATCCATGTCGTTTCCTTTATCTTGGTTTTTCACCATTTTAACGACATAGTATTCTGTTGCGTAAGTAGAAGGATTTGTTGCAGTGATCACATCTGAGATCTCACCATCTTTAAGTTTGAAGGCAGCTTCTTTTACTTCAGATGGAACAGTTTGTGTTTCTGAGTCAAACTTGATATTACCACCATCGTCTTTAGTTGTATCTGTTGATTTTTCTTTCGCTAGTTCTTCGAAATCTTTGCCGTCATCAGCTGATTTCTTAACTTCTTTTGCTTCGTCTTCACTAGCAACTTTGATGATTTGTGCTTCTACTTCTGGATGGAATGTTTCCCACGTTTTCTTCAAGTCTTCATCTGTCAATTTCACATGAGATTCGATCCCAGCTTTAAAGACAAGATTATTACGAAGGAATTCTTTATAGCTTTCTTCTGTAAATCCTGCAGATTCTAATTGTGTCTCGAAGCTGTCACCATAAGTTTCTTTTGTTTTATTATATTCAGCATCTACTTCTTTATCTGAAACTTTGTCATTGTATTTGCTATTGAATACATCATAGATCACCATTTGTTGAAGTAATTGTTGGTTAGCGGATTCAGATTTTGCTTTTTCATAAAAATCAGAGACGGTGATTGTGCCGCCTTTCATGGTTACGATATCCTTGTTTGTATCCCCGCCACCAGAACAAGCTGCTAGTGTTAGAATAGCTAACGCACTTGTCGCAGCTAAAATTATTTTTTTCTTTTTCATTTAAGTTTTGCACTCCTGTAATTTATTATTGGTTTTCACAAATATTACTATACCATATCTATTAGCGAATAAAAACGTTCTGACTGATAGTTTCAAACAAAATTCAAATTTTTGTCACATTCCATACATCTAGGTACATGAAAAAGACATATAGTTATCAAAAGTGCTTGATTTTTGATCATTATTGCACGTCTGTCAAGCTTTCAGGTAAATGTGCCGAAAGTTTTTCTACTTGTTCTTGGATTTGTGTAACTCGTGGTTCTGCTTGGAATTTGAAATTTTCAAGGTCTTTTTCGATTGATTCTTGAAAAGGTGGAATAACAGTTTCAGCTGTTTTTTTTGTTTCAGATAACGCGTGTTTAAAATGATTTAAACTGTTATTTAATTCGTTGGTTAATTCAGTTGCTTCATCTAATTCTGCAATCAATTTCTCTCTGGTCTCATTTCCACTACGTGGTGCAAATAATAATCCTGCTGCTGCACCGGTAACAGCACCGAATACTAATCCTTTTAGAAAATTTTTAACCATGAATCGTCACCTGCTCTTTGATTTTTTCTTGGATAGCAGTCATTTCTTCGGTTGTATAATCTGCTTGATGGTTTCCAAAGTGAATGGAGAAGTCATCTTGTTTACTATAACGCGGAATTAAATGGATATGGGAATGAAAAACGGTTTGATAGGCTAGTTCTCGATTATTATTGATAATATTTAAACCTTCCATTTCCGGGAATGCTTTTTCGATGGAACGAGCAATTTTTGGGATACGGGCAAAGACATCACTGGCTAATTCCTCGTTGTAATCAAAGATATCAGTTACGTGTTCTTTAGGAATGATCAATGTGTGTCCTTTAGTTGATTGAGAGATATCTAAGAACGCATAGATTTTCTCGTCTTCATAGATTTTATAGCTAGGGATTTCTTGATTGATGATTTTACAAAAAATACAATTGTCCATATAAAAACACCTTTCTTTTATTCAAGTTTCGTTACCTCAACTTTAACATAAGTTCATGAGAATGCACGTAAAAAATAATTGGACGTGATTTGCTTCGTGGTATAATGAAGACAATATATTAACGGAGGAAGAAATATGAGTTTAAAAATCGAACATGTTACAGGTGGCTATGGTCATTTACCTGTTTTGAAAGATATCAGTTTTAACGTACAACCTGGAGAAATGGTTGGGTTGATTGGTTTGAATGGAGCAGGAAAAAGTACAACGATCAAGCATATTATCGGTTTGCTTGAACCAACGAAAGGTAAAATTGAAATCAATCAGTTATCTCTTAAAAAGGATGTAGAAAATTATCGTAAACAAATTGGTTATATTCCAGAAACTCCTTCATTATATGAAGAACTTACTTTAAAAGAACACATTGAGGTAACGGCGATGGCTTATAACATTCCAATGGATATCGCGATGAAACGGGCAGAAAAATTGTTACACACGTTTCGTTTGTCTAATCGTTTAGAGTGGTTTCCAGCGAATTTTTCAAAAGGGATGAAACAAAAAGTCATGATTTTGTGTGCTTTTTTGATTGAGCCATCTTTGTATATCATCGACGAGCCTTTTTTGGGTCTTGATCCATTAGCCATCAATGCTTTGTTGGAATTAATGGTTGAGATGAAAAATGAGGGGTCTGGTATTTTGATGTCTACGCATATTTTAGCCACTGCTGAAAAATATTGTGACCGTTTTGTTGTTCTTCATGAAGGAGAAATCAGAGCAGATGGCACGTTAGCAGAGTTGCAAACTGCTTTTAGAATGCCGGAAGCATCCCTAGATGAAATCTACATCGCATTGACGAAGGAGCAAGGTTATGAATGATTTTTTTCAAAAAAGACTAGCAAAACATCATAAAAAAATGATGAAATATTTACGCTATGTATTCAACGACCATTTTGTACTAGTCTGTTTATTTTTGATTGGGGGTCTAGGCCTTTATTATTCTAACTGGCTAAAAACACTCGAGGCTCCTTTTTCGATTGGAGGTATCATCGTCTCATTGATTTGGATGATTTGCTTGATCGTTGGAAAAATCGCGACTTTTGCGGAGCCAGCAGATTTAGTTTTTCTTTTACCGAAAGAAAAAGAAATGAAAGGCTATTTGCAACGAGCTTTTCGTTATTCTTGTATTTTTCCTATGGTTTTTCTAGGATTAGTGTGTGGATTTGCGATGCCGTTAGTTGTGGTTTCAACGCAACAACCATTTTCGCTGTTTTTTGTTTATCTACTTATACTATGGAGTTTGAAGTCTAGTCATTTACAAGTGAAGCGAGCAGATTTTTATCGTATGGAAGAAACGCGTAAAAACTTGTTTAAGTATGGTTGGTGGGTCTCGTCATTTGGTATCTTACTCCTCTCTTTTTATGGGAATATTTGGTTGGGCTTGATTCTTTCATCTATTCAAGCTGGGATCTATTATGTGTTCTTATGGAAAAAAATGTCCGCTCATTTAGACTGGGAAAAAATGATCCAATTAGAAAAACAACGTTTGCACCAAATCTATCAGTTCATTAATTTGTTTACAGATGTGCCAGAGATCACCGCAAAAGTCAAAAGGCGCCGTTATCTTGATCCGGTGTTACAAGGAATCAAGAAAGAAACGAAAAACACGTATCTTTATTTATTTGCTCGTCGCTTTGCTAGAGGATCAGACTTTATTGGCTTGTACGTACGTTTAACAGTGATTGGCTCGATCATTATCGCCGGAATCAACGATCTATACTTTACTTTAGGCATTGGATCATTATTTCTATATTTGATTGGCTTTCAATTATTACCTTTATATAGTCAGTTTCGCTATATGATCTTGGTCCAATTGTATCCTATCCAAGAGAGTCAAAAAAGTGGAGCACTCCAACGTCTTTTGACTTGGTTATTGACTTTTGTTGCTGTTTTATTTGGAGTGATCGCTGCTGTTGTTCTGGATGGGAATGAAAGATGGCTACCTATCTTGGTCTATCTTGTTGTCAACGGACTCTTAATCAAATGGTACGTGCCATCTCGGATCAAGAAGATTGCGGAGTAGCATTTGAAAAGTAAGTGGCTTGACTAGAAAAAGGAATCTTCTTGGCTCGGAATTCAGAAGTAACGTTTGAAGTGAGCTGAGAACCCTCACTTTTTTATGAGAAATAAATAGGAATTCTTGTAGGAAAGTTCGAAATCACTTTATGTTTTTTCGAACTTTCCTCTTTTTTTCCATGGACAAAAAAGAGTGTGCTAAACCTTATGAATAAGAAGAAATCACTAGGGACTTTTTTTATTTTGATAAAAGTTGGTTTTTTAGAGGGTAAAACATAGAAAAAGAACGTATATGTGCTTGACGTTCAAGACTTGGGCGACTAGAATAATAGATACTGCAAACATATAGTAGAGGACGGGAGAATGCGCGATGGAGTTTCAGTTAGACCAAGAGTGGCGGTTACGCCCCATCAAAGGTGACACAGGAAAAACATACATAGGCATGCGTGATAAAGACAAAGTTTTTATCAAGAGGAACACAACGCCAATGCTCGCTGCACTCTCTCGTGAAGGCATTACGCCGAAATTAGTGTGGACTAAGCGAACAGGAGATGGCGATACCTTGACCGCACAAGAATGGCTGGAAGGTCGCTTGTTGACGCCTAGTGAGATTGGCCAAAGAAATGATGTCATTGATGTACTGTACCATCTACATCATTCGACGTCTTTAAAAACAATGCTTTCTCGAATTGGTGGGAGGGTATTGACACCCCAGAAAATGCTGCAATATTATGAACAAGATTTGCCTGATAGCCTAAAAAACAATCAATTTTTACAACTCGTTTATCGCTATTTGTGCCAACAAATTCCTTCGGTGGACAAGGAAAAACTAGCGGTCGTGCATGGAGATGTCAATCATCGGAATTGGTTAGTCTGTAAAAATTATTTATATTTAGTTGATTGGGATTCAATCATGTTCGCTGATCCAGCGGTAGATATTGCGACTATTTTAGGGAATTACGTGCCATTGTCTAGTTGGAATAAGTGGTTGATCAGCTACGGTATCCGACCAACAGATGAAATTTTAGAAAAATTACATTGGTATGCGGTGATGAACCTATTACAAGAAATCACACGCTACTGCAAACGTGAAGATTATCGACGAATGAATGAAGAGATTTTACAACTTAAACGAATTTTTAGTGGTTAAGCTCGGCTATTCAGTTGATTTTTTTATTTTTAGGGGTAATACCAATAGCAATTTATAATAAATTCAGTGAAATACAAGGAACAATCTTTTGTAGGAATAGAGAGGAAGAAAAAGATGCGTGTTCGCAACCGACCAAATGCAGCAGAGATGTTAGCTGCTCATCCAGAAATCGTCATCAACGAGCCAACAAAATGGCGCGGAAAATGGAAAGAATTATTTGGTAATGATCAACCAATCCATATTGAGATCGGCATGGGAAAAGGACAGTTTATTACTGGGATGGCCAAAGCTCATCCAGAAATCAATTATATCGGGATTGAAATGCAAGTAAGTGTCGTGTCCATTGCTTTAGACAAAGTATTGGAGGAACCATTACCTAATTTAAGATTATTGCACGTGGACGGTTCCGCTTTGACTGAGTACTTTTCAGAGAATGAGATCGATCAGATTTATTTGAATTTTTCAGATCCATGGCCTAAAAAGAGACATGAGAAACGACGATTGACGTATCGTACATTTTTAGCTGTCGATGAAGAGATCTTAAAACCAAATGGTGAAATTCATTTCAAAACAGATAATCAAGGATTATTTGAATATTCGTTGGCTAGTTTTTCACAATACGGAATGCGGTTAAAAAAAGTCTGGCTTGATCTACATCAAAGTGACTTTGAGGACAATATCATGACAGAATATGAAGAGAAGTTTTCTTCTCGAGGACAACGGATCTATCGTGTAGAAGCGCAGTTTGTGGACAAAACCGAATAGAAAAAAGAAGAGAGTAGGAACTGTAAGTTCTTGTCTCTTCTTTTTTGTTTTTTAGTCTTTTTGGTCACAGACGGGAATCAAGGCAAATTTTGAAAAAGAGAAGAGTCCCATATCGGTGATTTTCAATTCAGGAATAACTGATAATGTTAAAAATGAAAGTGTCAAGAAAGGATCGAATGCTTCACTTGCGCCTAACTGATGCGCTTGGTCAGTCAAGTTCAGTAATTGCTGATTAACTGTTTCATAAGGTTCGAGTGACATCAAACCGCCAATAGGTAATGGTAAACAAGCTAATTCAGTTTGTTGATCTACAACAATCATCCCACCACCTTTTTTGATTAATTGTTCAGCAGCGTAGCACATATCTTCATCATTTGTTCCTACAACGACGATATTATGTGAATCGTGAGCCACAGTAGTAGCTAAGGCTCCCCTTTTTAGTTGGAACCCTTTGACAATTCCTAGACCAATATTTCCTGTAGCATGATGTCGTTCGATGACAGCAATCTTTAGTTGATCATCTGCCACTGAAGGAGTGAAAGAACCATTATCGACTTGAACTTGCTCCAATAAATCGTTTGTCAACAAACTATTTGGAATGATCTCGATGACATGAGCGGTTGTTGAATCTAAAGCCAATGTCAATGAGTTTGGATCAAATGGTGCAACTGCCATTTTGGGTAACGCGTCAATCGCTGGCTGATTTTTTATTTCTGTAAGATCAGGAGCCAACTGTCCATCTGCCACAACCGTTTCTCCTTGATGGAACACGGTATTGATCGGCAACTTGTTCAAGTCATCTGTTAAGAAAAAGTCTGCCTGATAGCCTGGCGCAACTGCCCCTAAATGTTGTAAACCAAAACATTCTGCCGCATTCAATGAAGCCATCTGGATGGCTTGTAGTGGATCCATTCCCGCCAAGATTGCTTGACGAACGATATGATCAATTGAACCCTCTGCTACAAGATCATCGATCAATTTATCATCGGTCACGAATAAACAGCGACGTGAATTGTCAGGTGTGATAGCAGGTAAGAGTGCCTGTAGATCTTTTGCGACGGTTCCTTCTCGAACCATCAAATACATTCCTAGCGCTAAACGCTCCTCCGCTTCTTGGGCGGTCGTTGCTTCGTGGTCTGTACGAATGCCAGCAGTTAAATAAACGTTTAAGTCGTCCCCGTTGATTCCTGCGGCGTGGCCATCGATTTTTTTGTTCTTTTGATGCATCAGCTGTAATTTATCGATAATCGTTTGCTCATTTGAAGCGACTGCCTGATAGTTCATTACTTCAGCTAGACCAAGTACTTCAGGATACTCAAGAAAAGGAGCAAGTGCTTTTGCATCTAAGACAGCGCCACTTGTTTCAAATGGTGTGACAGGCACACAAGAAGGTAGCATGATGAATATATTCATCGGCGTCTCTTTTGCATCTGCCAGCATAAATTCAAGGCCCAAATTTCCGGCGACATTTCCGATTTCGTGAGGATCAGTTACTACTGTCGTCACACCATGTAATAGAGAGATTTTCGCAAACTCTTTAGGTGCTAACAGAGAACTTTCGATATGCACATGACCATCGATCAGACCAGGAACTAAATACTGTCCTTTTGCATCATAGATCGTCGTACCTTCGTATTCCCCAATACCTACGATTCTTCCGTCGCAGACAGCGACATCACCCTCCATGATTGTTTTCGTAAAGACGTTGACAATTTTTGCATGTTTGATAACTAAATCAGCGGGTTGTTTTTTTCCTGCAACTGCAATGTGTTTGTTTAAGTGCGAATCCACTCTGAAACCTCCCCAAATAAATTTTTACTAGTATAACATAAATTCGGATTTAACCCATGATTTTCATTAAATTTTGTAAAAATAAACGATTCATCTTAAAAAGACGTATATTTTCTTGGAGGGCAGAGAAATGAAGATAAAAGATTTAGCTAATGAGATCATTTGTGGAGGAGCTAAAAATAAAGTGCAAGATATCTATATTTTGCCATATGTAGAAGATTTTAAGGTTTATTTTCGTAAAGGTAAAAAACGAACATTCCAAAAATCGCTCTCCCTTGAGATTGGCCAACAATTGATCGCTAGTTTTAAGTACCTAGGACAAATGGATATCGGTGAAAGAAGAAAAGCACAACTAGGCTCACTGACTTATTTAGTGGATCAACGAAAGATAAGGCTAAGACTCTCATCAGTAGGTGATTATTTACAAAGAGAGAGCTTGGTTATCCGGATACTCTATGCGTTGAGGGAGAAAAGTTTTCGCTGTTTTGTCCCCAAAGACTTGCAAGTTATTGAGCGGAGTACGAACAACCGTGGATTATTTTTGTTTAGTGGGCCGGTCGGCTCTGGTAAAACGTCATTGATGTATCACCTTGCTCGTAGGAATGAAGAACAAGTAATCACGATCGAAGACCCAGTAGAAATTGAGGAGCCATTGTTTTTACAGTTACAAGTCAATGAAAAAATTGACCAGACTTATGATCAGCTATTAAAACTAGCCTTACGTCATCGTCCTGATTTATTGATTGTCGGTGAAATCAGAGATAAAAAGACAGCAGATGCAGCAATTCGAGCAGCATTGACGGGCCATCGTGTATTTGCTACGGTCCATGCACGAGATCTCAAGGGAACCTTGGCAAGGATGAAGGAACTAACGAACAACGATGGATTTGACGAATGTTTGTCCGGCATTGTCTATCAAGAGTTGCTGCCTGATTTCAATGAACAACCAACGGCATTGTGGTCTTATTGTTTTTCTGACAATGAAATCGAAAGAAAAGAATGGAGAGCTAGTTATGAAGAGGCACAAAAAAATGTTTGGCAATCCTATCCATTTTAAACCTATGGATCATACGCAACAAGCTCGTTTTATCCAAACGATCGGTGAATTACTCTTGAATGGCTTTAGTTTACAGCAAGCGATTGATTTATTGGAATTGCTTCGACTGATACCACAAGTTTATGTCCATTTCGCCAAAAGAAATCTTCAAGCTGGCGAATCTTTTCATTTTGTTCTTCAGCAATTGGGGTTTAAGCAAGAGCAACTCGTACAGGTGGAACTGGCAGAAGTCCATGGAAATTTAGTCGAAACTTTAAAGGGCATCGCTGAACAATTTCGATTGATTGAACAATTTCGGAAAGAATTAAAAAAGGTCATCAGCTATCCACTGGTATTGCTGGTCTTTTTAGTCGGCATTTTAGTTAGTCTACGTGAGTTCGTCTTGCCTCAATTGATTCAGTCCGATATGGTCACCACGACACATTGGGGGATTCGACTGCTTCAATCAAGTCATTGGCTATTCTTAGGTGCCTTTGGTAGTAGTATTTTTTGTGGTTCAGTGATTTTTTTCCGCTTGAAAAAGTGGGAAGTTGTCAAAAGAAGTGAGTGGATCAGTAAGCAATGGATGATTGGAAAGATCTATCGTTCCTATCAATCAGCTTATCTAACGTTAGAAATAGGCAAACTATTTTATGAAGGCCTCGACTTGAAACAAATTATTCGCTGTTTGAAAGAAACTAAAGAAGGAAGTTTGGTCCAGTCTTTAGCGTATCAATTAATGGAAGGGCTCGAACTAGGTATTCCTTTAGCGCAACAATTTGAGCAATACCGTTTTTTGACGACCGAGTTTAGTCAAATCGTACTACAAGGAGAAGCTAAAGGGAATTTAGGCAAAGAATTGTTGTTTTACAGTGATCTGACACGTAAAGAATTTTTTCAAAAGATCCATCGTTGGTTGCACTGGGTCCAACCAGTCCTTTTCTTAGGGATTGCTGTATTGATTTTACTGATTTATGCGGCTATCTTGTTGCCAGTATATGGAAATATTGAGGAGGTCCTAATATGAAGAATAGAAAAAGAATGGCTCGTCTAAAAGGTTTTACACTGATTGAAATGTTGATTGTCTTACTCGTCATTAGTGCGTTGGTTTTACTATTTATCCCAAATATTTCTCGTTATCGTGATCATGTCAATAAGGAAGGTCGTGAAGCAGTCATGCAACTGATTGATGCTCAAAGTGAACTTTACGCATTACAAAACGACGGGAAAATTCCAAGTATTGATGAGCTGTTACGAGAAGGATATATCAAACAGGAACATGCCGATGCGTATCGCAAGAACTAACAAATACCTCACCGAAGCTTACACTTTAGCAGAAACAATCATGGTCTTGATTGTCTCCCTTGCTTTTTTTATCTTTCCTGTTCTCTCATTCCATTCTTTAGAAAAAGAACAATCGATCCATCGTTTTTTTGATCAGTTGGAAAAAAGGATCGATCTCGTACAACAAAGTGCGATTATCCATCAACAAGCTACTCGTTTTTATTA
Organism: Enterococcus sp. 1001283B150225_161107_E12; assembly: GCF_015556925.1. Taxonomy (NCBI): domain Bacteria; kingdom Bacillati; phylum Bacillota; class Bacilli; order Lactobacillales; family Enterococcaceae; genus Enterococcus; species Enterococcus sp. 1001283B150225_161107_E12. Next base: position 15,839 of record NZ_JADNNI010000013.1, read on the forward strand.
TGAACCAAAGCGCCATAGTCTTTTATTTGAGGTGCCTCCTTACTCATCAATGGAGTGGCAAGAGTTGCCGATCCCTGAAGCTTTGACCATCCAACGTCATGCACCGATTACTTATGCAGCGAAGACAGGGAACGAAAGCTCGTTGAAGGCATATGAATTTTATTGGCCAGAAAAGAAACAAAGAATCATTTACCAATTCCAACTAGGAGGTGGTCGTTATATCAAAAGAATCCAATATAGCTAGCTTTGTATTGCTTGAATCGCTAACCGCGCTAATGATCACAGCCATGAGTATTTATATTATGAGTTCTGGTAATTTATTCTTGGTCCAACAAGAACAAACCAAAGACCGAGAAATTCTTCTGTTGAGGACATTGTACGAAGATGTGAGAAACTATCGTAGGTATGGAGAGTTGCCGACAAGACCAGCGGAGTGGGAGCAGGGAACTACAGTAATCGATACGCAAAGTCAGCAAATAAAGAAAGTTTCAATCAGTGATGGAAATGAAGTGATCGTCATTGAACGGAAAAAATAAAGTATCTGCTTTTACAATGATTGAATGTTTGATTGCGTTACTTATTCTAAATACGATTCTTTTATCATTTGGTCTCTTCATTCGACAAAGCGAAAAGATGAATACATTTTTTCAAAAAGACGAACAAACAGAATGGTTGATTTTCTTAGCTCAATTCGAAAACGAACTTGCTTCAAGTCAACGTATTTCGATCATTGAGAATCGCTTATATTATCAAAACGAGAAAACGTTCGTCATAGAAGGCTATCAGCAAATGATCAGAAAACGTGGAACTACTGGTGGTCATCAGCCTATGCTGACAGGTGTTACGCGTGTCCAATTCAAAGAAGAAGATCAAGTGATTTTACTGCATGTCGAATTTATGAATGGAGATAACAAGTATGGTATTTGGACAAAGCAAAAAACATAAGCGTTTAAAAGGGAATGTGTTGTTTTCGACCTTGGCACTTTTTCTATTGTGTATATTCTTCATGCAAGGCTTACTTGAAAGTTATCGTCTGAAAATAGACAGTTATTTACGCATCAAAAAATATTACCAAGCAAAGATCATCAAGCAAATGTTTATGATGGAATCCAATCAGTTGGAAGAGCAAGGCAAAGGGGAGTATGATTACAATGTAGGCACGGTCCAGTATACAGTCAAACAGGACCTAGTGGAGTTAGTAATAACTGTTTCACCTTTCCGATTTGAATTTACAGAGCGAGTCATTGATACAGATAATACTACAGATTAAGAGGTTCCAAAGCAATAACCGTTCTTTTCTGTAATACAGCTGTTTTGAAGGTGTTGAATGTTCGCTATTTCACAAAGAAAAAGGATGAAAACGATTGAAATTTTAGCGATTGTTCGTTAGAATTAAACAGGTAAAATAATTGTTATAATATATCTAGAAATGAGGCGCACGATGTTACCAGAAAAAATGGAACAAGGGTTTGAGCAAAACCTGGAAGCTATTCAGCTTTTACAAAACGCATTGGGAACTTCTTTTTTAGAAGCTTATGTTGAAAATGCCGAAAATTTAAGAGACAACTATCAAGTACGTGTAGTAGATGGTGTACCAAATGAAAAGACAACCCAACAGATCTCAGAGCTTTATCAAAAACTGAGTGAATTATCATTTGAACCGGAAGAGTGGCGTCGTTTATCGCAGTTACTTTTGTTAAAGGGAAGTCAAACCGAGCACTTACAAGCAAACCATCAATTGACACCAGATAGTATTGGTTTCTTGTTTGTTTTCTTGATTGAACAACTATTTCCTGATCATAAAGAAAAAATCGGTGTCTTGGATATTTCAGCAGGAATGGGCAATTTGTTATTAACAGTTCTTTTAAACCTAAACATTGCTGGATACCATACAGAAGGTTTTGGTGTGGATATCGATGATACACTACTGTCTGTTGCGGCTTCTACAAGTGAGTTGACGCAAGCGAGTGTTCAATACTTTCACCAAGATGGATTACAAGACTTATTGATCGAACCAGTTGATGTCGCGATCAGTGACTTGCCAATCGGATTTTATCCGAATGATCAAAAAGCGCAAGACTTTTTGACAAGCGCGACAGAAGGTCACAGTTATGCTCATCATCTTTTATTGGAACAGGCAATGAAATACGTCAAGCCAGATGGTTTCGGTTTGTTCTTGATGCCAAGCAATTTCTTGGAGACAGAGCAAAGCGAGTACATTAAAAAATGGTTTAAAGAAGAAGGCTATCTTCAAGGTATGATCCAATTGCCGGATGAGTTGTTCCGAAATAAGCAATCACAAAAAAGTATTTTGATTTTACAGAAAAAAGGCGAACAAGCAAAACAAACCAAAGAAGTACTGCTTGTTAAACTTGATTCACTAAAAGAACCAGAGAAGGTGACGAAGTTTTTTAACGAATTTAAAAACTGGAAATCAGCTTCCTTATAACTATTTACCAAAAAGGAGAGTAACATGTCAAAAACAATTGCAATCAATGCTGGAAGTTCAAGTTTAAAATGGCAGTTATACCAAATGCCAGAAGAAACTGTAGTTGCTAAAGGAATCGTTGAAAGAATTGGATTAAATGATTCAATTTTTACAATCAAGTATGGTGAAGGCCAAAAATTTGAACAAATCTTAGATATTGATGATCATGAAGTTGCTGTAAAAATGTTATTGGATCAATTGATCGAATTAAATATTTTAGGCGCATATGATGAAATCACAGGTGTCGGACATCGTGTCGTTCACGGTGGAGAAACTTATGGTGACTCTGTAGTCATCGATGAAGAAGTAATGGCACGCATCCAAGAATTAGCAGAATTTGCACCATTGCATAATCCTGCCAACTTAATGGGAATCAAAGCATTTAAGAAAATTTTGCCAGATATCCAAAGTGTAGCTGTCTTTGATACGTCTTTCCATGCGACTATGCCGAAACACAATTACTTGTACAGCTTACCAATCGCTTACTACGAAGATTTTAAAGTGAGAAAATATGGGTTCCACGGAACAAGTCACCGTTATGTTTCTGAACGTGCGGCAGACATGTTAGGTAAGCCGATCGAAGACTTAAAAATCATTACTTGTCATTTAGGAAATGGTGCTTCGATTACTGCTGTTGACGGTGGTAAATCTGTTGATACATCAATGGGCTTCACGCCATTAGCTGGTGTAACGATGGGTACTCGTTCTGGTGATATCGATCCAGCGATCTTACCTTATCTAATGGAAAAATTATCGATCGATATCAATGAAATGGTTGATATCTTAAACAAAAAATCTGGTCTTTTAGGGTTAACAAATCTATCTAGTGATATGCGTGACCTTGAAAACAATTACGATAAAGAAGAGATCCGTTTGGCTTATGATGTATTTGTTGACCGTATCCGTAAATATATCGGTGGCTATGTAACAACAATGAACGGCGTTGACGCAATCGTATTTACTGCGGGTATCGGAGAAAACGATGGTCATGTGCGTAACGAAGTGATCAAAGGTATGACATGGTTTGGTTGTGAGATCGATCCAGAATTGAACAAATTACGTGGTGAAGAGTTAGACATCTCAACAAAAGACTCAAAAGTCAAAGTATTAGTCATCCCAACAGATGAAGAATTAATGATTGCACGTGATGTAGAACGCTTGCGTTAAGTTGCTTCAAATAAAGAAGTAATGGATGTTTGTCCGCGTGATTTGGATGACGCTAAGAAATTAGCCGGATTAATATAAAGTTTCTATAAAAAGAGAGTTGGACATTGTCCAGCTCTTTTTGGTTTTTTGCCTGACTTAAATCAGCTGAACGAAGCTAGAAGCAACGCCTTCAAGAAAAGTATATCTTCTAGTAATAGGAAAATAGAAGATATACTTTCATTCAAATCGCTGATTGTTTCATGTCGTGCTTCCTTGAATCAATTTCACTGGTAACACATAGTTGGATTCAAGTGGTTTCTCTGGATCCTGGATCCGTTGGAGCATTAGGTCGACTAAGATGTCAGCAATATCTGTAATTGGTTGTGCGATGGTCGAGAGCTGTGGGAAATAATTTTGAATCATTTTTGTTCCATCATACCCGATGATTTTTATTTCTTCAGGAATTTTAATATGCAACTCTTGACAGAGATTATAGGCTAAAATAGCAGTTAAATCGTCTGTACAAAATAAAGCATCAATTGTTTCCATTTCTAAAATCCGTTTGATCTCTAAATTTTTTAAAGCAGTTGAGCGGGCAGTAGAATGAAAATGAAACACGTGCGGCTCTAACTGGAATTCTTCCATAAATGCCAAATATCCATTCAATCGTTGATTGGTCGGTGAATTTGATTCTTGGGAGCCAGTTAAGATGGCAATGTTTCTGGCACCTTTTAAATAAAGGTTTTCGGTAGCTAAGTATCCACCACGTAAATTGTCACTACTGATAATTGGAATGCCTTCGGCTAAATAGCGGTCGAAGGAGACAATGGGTAGTTCAATATTTTCGTATTCTTGGATACCCAGATTATGTGCTCCAGCAAGGATACCATCTACTTTGTTTGCAGCTAGCATGTTGAGGTAGTTTCGTTCTTTTTCTTTATTGTTTGCACTATCGCATAATATTGAACGGTATCCTAAATCAAATAGTTTACTTTCTAATTGTTCGACTAATTCACCAAAGAAAGGGTTGGCAACTGTAGGAAAAATCAAGCCAATCAATTGGGTGTTTTTTCCTTGAAGAGAACGAGCCAATGAATTGGGTTGATAATTTAATTCTTTCATTGCTTGATTTACTTTATCGATTGTTTTTTGGCTCAATGAGCCGTAGTTATTGATGACACGTGATACAGTGGTTGGTGAGACTCCAGCCTTTTTGGCTACATCGGTTAATTTAACAACCATTTAACTTACCCTCTATTCATTCATTTTACGTAACTTCCAAAGCGTTCCTGAGAAGGCATGGTCACATTCGATCAAGAGTGTGGTCTGTTCGCTTGAAGGGAAAATTCGGGCAGTAGCCGTTTGTTTACCGTCATTGATAAAGATTTCGACTACAGAAATATCAACAAAGATTTGTAAAGACAAAGGTTCTTGTGAAATTGTAAATTCTCTTGTGACACCATAATCTTCTGCAAATACTTCTCCTGATAAGCTACGATCTATTTTCATTTTACCATGCCTGCGATCGAAAGAGAGGATCAATCCGTTATTTCCCATGGGATCACTACATAAATGAATTTTTCCACTTTGATTTTCTTTAAACTCTAAGTTGATTTCGTAGCGATTTTGCTCGGTATTTATCTGTGAGACTGATTGATTCAAAGAACATGGCGGATCAATCCGTAATTGACTCATTTCTTTTACAGGACGTTGATGGAGTGTCCCATTTTCGATCGTCAACTCTTTGACGATACTTAGACAATGAGCCCAGCCAAATGGATCAGTCGGATAACTGATTTCAGGCAACCCGATCCAACTAACTGCTAAGGCACGACCATCAGGAGCGTTGAATGCTTGAGTAGCATAAAGATCAAAGCCTTCGTCAAGATTTCTAAGGGTTGAAGGTTGGGTAAGTTGATTCGTTTCGATGTTATAGGCTTCTCCGATGATGTAAGCATTCGGGTATATATTTTGATACTCCAGATTAGACTGTTCTAAGCCTTGTGGACAAAAAAGCAATAGCGCTTTTCCGTCGATGAATACTAAGTTAGGACACTCGATCATAAATCCCATCGATTGTTGCGTAAATTGTAAAGGACCTGCGTAAGACCAAGTGTCTAGATCGGAACTACGGTAAACTAAAATTTCTCCTTGTTTATTTTGATTTTGTGCACCCAACAATAACAAATATTCGTCTTTATAAAAAATCACTTGAGGATCTCGAAATTCTTGTGTATAGCCGTAAGGTGGCTTAGAAATCAGTGGGGTGGTTAATTTTGATAGTTCGCCATTAGGTTGCATCCATGCACCCAACTGATACGAAGTGCGTGTCCAATTTTCATCACGGACATTGCCTGTATAGGCCAAAAATAATTTGTCATTAACCGGAAGTGCTGAACCGGAATAGACGCCATGACTATCATATGATGTGCTGGGCAGAAGTTTCAATCCTTCCTCTTGCCAATCGACTAAATTCTTAGAAGTCAAGTGGTACCAAGATTTTAACCCATGAACAGTGCCCATCGGATAAGCTTGGTAAAATAAGTGCCATTTGCCGTTGAAAAAAGAAAAACCATTTGGGTCGTTCAACAAACCAGAAGGTGGTTGAATGTGGTAATCCAAACGCCAAGGAGAATGAGCTACTTGTTCCTTTAACAGTGTTTGATACTCTTGAGGCCACGCCTGATAAGCTTGATAACGTAGTTGACGTGTCCATTTAAAATTATTATTCATAAGTACGACTCCTTGTAAACGTATTCTATTATAGAATAGCTCGAACCAACATTAATGTCAAACGTATATCATTATTGTTATTTGTATTATTTTATTACTGGTTATTTAATTTAAAAGATAAGCTTTATTTTTGATAAACGTTTGACAATTGTGAAGTGTCGTGGCATACTCAAGCTAGGATAACGGTTACAAAAAATTGATGTTTAGATTATATAGGGGGGACAAAAAGTGGATTATAAAAAAGTGGCAAAAGAAATCAATGACGCACTAGGGGAAAATAATATCCAAGCTGCCGCACATTGTGCAACTCGTTTGCGTTTAGTATTAAAAGATCAAGCGAAAGTGAATCAAAAGGCACTAGATGCCATTGATGAAGTAAAAGGAACCTTTGAAGCAAACCATCAATTCCAAATCATTATAGGCGCAGGTGATGTGAATAACGTTTACGACGAACTTATACAGCTGACCGGTACAAAAGAAGCATCGACTGACGATTTGAAAGCGGTAGCACAATCAGGGAAGAAACAGAATCCTTTTATGTCCTTGATCAAAGTACTGTCTGATATATTCGTACCAATTGTTCCTGCTTTAGTCGCAGGTGGGTTATTGATGGCAATCAATAATGTTTTGACCGCACAAGATCTATTCGGACCACAATCAGTGATTGAGATGTATCCTAATTTAAAAGATGTGACTAGCATTATTAATTTACTGGCTTCTGCTCCATTTGCATTTCTCCCGATCCTAGTAGGTTTTTCAGCAACGCGAAGATTTGGTGGCAATCCTTATCTAGGAGCAGCAATGGCAATGGCGATGGTGATGCCGGAGCTGGTCAATGGGTACAGCGTAGCAAATGCTGTGGCAGAAGGAACAATGCCTTATTGGAATATTTTTGGGTTAAACATTGCTCAAGCAGGTTACCAAGGATCGGTCTTACCAGTTTTAGCTGTTTCATGGATTTTGGCGAATTTAGAGAAATTCTTCCATAAACGTTTACTTAATGCATTTGATTATACATTTACACCGATGTTAGCCATTATCATTACAGGTTTTTTGACATTCGTTGTGGTTGGTCCAGTGATGCAAGCAGTCGGAGACAGCTTAACAGCAGGGTTGAGTTGGTTGTATCAAACAACTGGAGCAATCGGATTAGGGATTTTTGGTTTGTTCTATTCACCAATCGTGATCACTGGTCTTCATCAAAGTTTTCCAGCAATTGAAACATCTTTATTGGCTGATGTGGCTCGAACGGGAGGAACATTTATTTTCCCAGTTGCTTCAATGGCAAACGTTGGACAGGGTGCAGCAACACTTGCCATCATGTTATTGACTAAAAATACAAAGCAAAAAAGTTTAGCAACTTCTGCTAGCATCTCTGCTTTACTAGGAATTACAGAGCCAGCAATTTTTGGTGTCAATCTAAAATTAAAGTTTCCATTTATTTGTGGAATGATTGCTGCCGGGATCTCCTCCATGTTCATCGGTTTTTTCCATGTACTTGCTATTGCTTTAGGTCCCGCCAGCGTCATCGGCTTTATTTCAATTACGCCTAATCAGATTCCTTTTTTCATGATAGGTATCCTGATCAGTTTACTCGTTGGTTTCACTACAACATATCTTTATGGAAAAAAACACGCATACCTACTTGCTAGTGAAGAACCGGAAACAGCAGATGTACCGAGTGTTGCAAAAGAGGAGGAACGTGTGATAGAAGAAGTGATCGTCGCTCCTGTTTCTGGTAAACTGATATCACTGCAGACAGTGGAAGATCCTGTATTTTCTAAAGAGATGATGGGGAAAGGAATAGCAATCAGACCAACGGAAGGACTTTTATTTGCTCCAGCCGATGGTGAACTGACTGTTGTTTATGAATCGAAACATGCCTATGGGTTGAAAACAGATGCTGGTGGAGAAATTTTGATCCATATAGGTATTGATACAGTTGAATTAAATGGTCAAGGGTTTTCGACAGAATTTCAGGTAGGAGATAAGGTAAAGAAAGGCCAGCTGTTGGGAAGATTTGATCAGCAAAAGCTCAAGCAGGCCGGTTATGATGATACGGTAATGGTGATTATTACCAATTCTTTGTCGTATGAATCAATTACTCCTGTTACAGAAGGCACAGTAGATAGCAAAGAAAGATTGCTCATGCTACGTTCAAAGACAGAATCTAACTAATAAAAAGCATTGAGAAATAAAAATTTCTCAATGCTTTTTATGAAATAATCACTTATCTTCTTTTTTTGGTAATTGATTTTCTAAGTTTGTACGTACGACTAGAACATCACATGCTGCATTGCGAATAACGTATTCTGAAACAGAACCGATAAATAGACGTTCGACTGCGTTGAGTCCAGTTGCACCTAAAAGGATCAAGTCCACTTCATGGTCTTCAGGGATTTCTTTAGCAATGATATGCTTTGGAGAACCGTATTCTACCACAGTTGTCACTTGATGTAATCCAGCTTTTTTAGCTTTCATCTCATAATCGGCTAGTGTTTGCTTGGCCATTTCTGTTGCTTGTTCTGCCAACATGCCATCAAAGGATGAAACAGTTTGGAAAGATCGTGTGTCAATGACATGAGCTAATAAAAGCTCGCTGTTATTTCTTAAAGCAACGTTTACTGCTTTTTTAAACGCTAATTCGGCTTCTTCAGAACCGTCGACCGCAACCATGATTTTTCTATATTGTTGTAACATCAGCATTCACTCCTTCAAAAAAGATACTTGGTTTACAATTCTATTGTAAAGCAAATTCAAAGAAATGAGAATTATTTACTGTCAGGTTTCGTCATTTTTTTGGCAAAACCGATGCTGAAGACAGAGGCAACAACGATTACGATGACTAAATAAAGTAATGCAAAAAACCGATGATTGATTGCTACGACAACGAGTCCTAGAAGTCCTAAAAACGCGTAGATCGAACCGAAAATACTTAGAAAATCTTGATTCTTTTTATTCTGTTCGATAAGAACGAAAAAAATCGTTTGTTTTTTAAATAAGTAATAACTGACAAATAATAGCAATAAGGCGGCAATCGCCATCAATAAACGAATCATTGTATCCACTCCTACTTTTTCTAAAACCAATCATACCATAAAAGAGGCAGCACCGATAAATCGGTACTGCCTCTTAATAGGTAAAAAAATGGTAATCTCCGTTAATGCCGTTGTTTGTCCTGTAGTATTGATCCCGCGAATTCAAGCAGGTGGGTCCCATGGTCGTCGCATCGAACTACCAAATGATAAGGCATGTTACCAGCTGTGACACAAGACAGGTCCCAAGATATCAATAAAAATGTTCGGTCAACACACAAAGAGGACAATTCGAACATCACAGATTTCCCACTTATATAGTAGCACATGGATTTAAAAAGAGCAATGTGGGCGCTCAATAATTTTGAACGCTTTCAATGACGGTAGTTATTGTGTTTTTTTCTGCCATTCTTTAATGCGCTGATATTGCTGTCCTAAGGCTTGTTCGTACTTCCCAGTATTTTTAGGTTGATAATACTGTGTATGTTTCAGTTTATCAGGTAGATATTGTTGATCGACCCAAGCATTTTCGTAGCTATGAGGATATTGATAGTCTACACCTCGATTCAATGACTTGGCACCTTGATAATGGCTATCTTTTAAGTGATCAGGAACTTCGCCCGCTTTTCCTGCTCTTATGTCTGCAATGGCTGTATCTAATGCGGTATAGGCAGAATTTGATTTGGGTGAAAGGCAAAGATCGACGACTGCATCAGCTAAAGGGATACGTCCTTCTGGTAAACCTAAACGTTCGGCAGCTAGCACAGCGTTGACTGTTCGAGCCGCAGCAGCAGGGTTGCCTAACCCAATATCTTCGTAACCGATCACCATCAAGCGACGACAAATACTTGCTAAATCCCCAGCTTCGACTAAACGTGCCAAGTAGTGTAATGCAGCATCCACGTCGCTCCCACGAATGGATTTTTGAAAGGCGGAGATCACATCATAGTGAGCATCCCCATTTTTATCATGCGTCAATGCTTTTCGCTGGATACACTCTTCAACAATAGCAAGGGTGAGATGAATTGTGCCGTCTTCTTGCTTTTTAGTGGAACGTACAGCAAGTTCCAAGCCATTAAGTGCGCTTCTCAAATCGCCGTTAGTGGCGCGAGATAAATGAAGCAAGGCATTTTCATCTATTTTGATGGATGATTCTCCTAAGCCATTTTCTTTATCGGACAATGCACGATGAATGGCTAATTGGATATCTTCTTCGTCTAAAGGTTTTACCTCAAAAATCTGTGTCCGACTACGGATTGCTGGATTAATAGTGATATAAGGATTTTCAGTGGTTGCCCCAATCAAGATGATACGACCGTTTTCTAAATGCGGAAGTAAAAAATCTTGCTTTGTTTTATCTAATCGATGGACTTCATCAAGTAAAAGAATCACAGTACCGCTCATTCTAGCTTCTTCGGCGACAACTTGTAGATCTTTTTTAGAATCAGTCGCGGCATTCAACATCCGAAAGGCAAAATTAGTTGAGCCAGCAATGGCACTAGCGATACTTGTCTTTCCTGTGCCGGGTGGTCCATATAAAATCATGGAAGATAACATTTCTGCATCAACCATACGGCGAATGATCTTACCTTCACCAACTAAATGGCGTTGGCCAACGACTTCATCGATATTTTTCGGACGCATCCGATAGGCTAATGGTTGTTGCATCAGTCTGCCTCCTTTGGATTATTCGTTCGTTTATTATAACATATCTCATAGGATAAAGGGGCGCAAAAGGCGGAGGAATCGTCAGAATAGGGCGAGAAGCTAGAAATAGCTTTCTCTAGCTCAGCAATGGCAATCGCCAACTTTCTGACCCGCTTTTTTCATAGCTTCTTTGCCTAATATTGTGTATGATAAAGGTGGTGAAGCAAATGACAAATCAAAAACAATTAGATGAACTTTTATTAAATAAAACAACGGCAGAAGTGGCAAAAGATTTACTAGGAATGTATCTGGAATATGAAACACCAAATGGGCGCTTAGGTGGCTATATCGTAGATGCAGAAGCTTACTTAGGTCCGGAAGATCTGGCTGCTCACAGTTATGGTATGCGGCGTACGCCTCGAGTGCGTGCAATGTATGAAGAACCAGGAACAATCTATCTCTACACAATGCACACCCACTTGATCTTAAATATCATCACACAACCCGAAGGAGTACCACAAGGGGTGATGATCCGGGCCATTGAGCCGGTTGAAGGGATTGAGAAAATGAGCCTGAATCGCAAAGGGAAGGCGGGTCCTGATATTAGTAATGGTCCGGGGAAATTAGTGGCAGCCTTAGGTCTATCACCAGATTTATATGGACAGTCGATTCGTGATAGCTCGTTGCGTTTGGTTTTTGAGAAAAAACGGCTACCAAAAAAAATATTGGCGTTGCCTAGAATCGGTATACCGAATAAAGGAGAATGGACGGAAAAACCATTGCGTTTTGTCGTTGCTGGAAATCCGTATCTTTCATTACAAAAAAAGAACCAAGTCGATGAAGACTGGGGTTGGAGGAAACAAAATGAAGAAAACAACAATATTGGATTACCTTGATACAGCCATTGAAAAGAAGATCACAGATTATGATGTGGCGTTAGATTGGGACACAAAAAACCATACGATTGAGATTGTGGTACGTTTATTTGCAGAAAATCAAGCGCATTTTGAATTAGATGATGCCCAAGGGGTTGTCTCGGAAGAAGAAATCATTGAATTTGAAGATGGTGTTTTACTATTCAACCCAGAAAAATCTACATTTGATGAGCAAGATTACCTGGCAGTGATCCCTTATGAAGGAAAGAAAGGGTTAGCGAGTTCTGTAGCCGAGGCACTGATTGACTACTTGAATGATGTATTAGCACAAGGTCAAAGTGATCTTTTAGATTTTTTAGATGCAGAAGACGAAACAGCTGTCTTTGAATTGAAATGGGACAACCATGTGTTCACACGTTTAGTCGAAGAAAAACAACAAAATGAAAAAGATGGATATCTACCCTATCCCAGCTATTAAGGAGCAACGTATATGAAATGGAATGAAGTCAAAATCGAAACGGCGAGTGAAGCGGTTGAAGCAGTCGCAAATATTTTAATGGAAGCAGGAGCGAGTGGTGTCGCGATCGAAGATTCATTGGACGTCGAAAATTTTAAATCTGATCCTTATGGAGAAATCCTGACAAAAGAAGATTTTACAACGATTGAAGAGGGTGCCATCGTGATGGCTTATTTCCCTGAAACGATCTTTTTACCGGAAATTTTACCTTTTATCAAAGAACGTGTGACAAAATTACCCGAATTTGGATTAGCGATCGGTAAGAACATTGTGACGGTGAGTGAAGTCGAAGAAAGCAATTGGGCAACGGCTTGGAAAAAATATTATCATCCGGTTCGGATCACACGTTTACTAACTGTCGTACCAAGTTGGGAAAGTTACCAAACGTCTGATCCATTAGAAAAAATCATTACATTAGATCCAGGGATGGCGTTTGGAACAGGTACGCATCCAACGACTTCTTTGACATTACAAGCACTGGAGTCGACCTTGCGAGGTGGAGAAACGGTTTTAGATGTCGGTACTGGTTCTGGAGTGTTGAGTATTGCGGCGAAGCATTTAGGGGCAAAAGAAGTCTATGCGTATGATCTCGATGAAGTGGCAGTACGTTCAGCAAAAGAAAATATGGATCTAAATGAAGTAGCCAAAGATGTGCATGTGTCGGCCAATGACCTATTAAAAGGTATTGAGATCGAGAGTGATGTGATCGTAGCTAATATTTTGGCTGATATCATTTTGTTGATGATCCCTGATGCGTGGCGTTTACTAAAACAAACTGGGACGTTGATCGTTTCTGGAATCATTGAAGAGAAGAAAGAAATGGTTCTCGCAGCGATGGAAGAACAAGGTTTTGTTGTCGATCAAGTGTTCCAACAAAAAGATTGGTATGCCATTATGCTAAAAAAACCTGAGGTGGATTAAATGCAACGATATTTTCTAGATGAACCTTATCGACCACAAGAACGTTTTGTAATAGAAGGTGAAGCCTATCACCATATGGTAAGAGTCATGCGAATGGCAGTGAAAGATCAGGTCTATTTAGCATTTAACGACCAAATCGCGATCATTGCAGAAATCAATGAAATGAACGAGAATGAAGTTTTCTTAGTCGAAGTGGCGAAAGAAAGTGTTCAAAAAGAATTACCCTGCAAGATCACGATTGCTAGCGGATATCCTAAAGGGGATAAGTTGGATTGGATCGTACAAAAAGGGACAGAGCTAGGCGCTCACGGGTTTGTGGGATTTCCTGCTGCGGCTTCTGTCGTCAAATGGGATGCCAAAAAACGCAAAAAGCGACAAGAACGATTGGTCAAGATTGCACAGGAAGCGGCGGAACAGTCGCATCGCCAAGTCGTCCCGCAAGTATCTTTAATGGAGACAGAAAAGGAATTTTATGAGACGCTCAGTTCGTATGATGTCCTTCTGATTGCATATGAAGAATCAGCAAAACAAGGGGAAGCCGCTAATTTAGCCAAAATACTTCAATCTGTTTTACCAGGTACTCGGATCCTTGCAGTGTTTGGCCCAGAAGGCGGATTATCTCCACAAGAAGTCGCTCATTTTGAATCACAAGGTGGCATTCTTTGTGGTCTTGGTCCAAGAATCCTACGAACAGAAACTGCACCATTGTATTTGCTAAGTGCCGCCAGTTTTCAGCTTGAATTACAAGCACCTAGCAAGTAATAGGTGAGTGAATCGTTAGGGATAACGATTCTCTCCAAAACAAATGAATGACTTTTTCTGTTTTCTTGATCCCTCAAAGTGAAGGGGGCATTTTTCCTTTTGTACGGAATTGAAAATCATTGACACAATCGGTATAATAAGAACAATTATTTAATCCTAAGCTATAAAAAAATGCTTTCTCACGATAAAAAATATCTGTTTTGATTATGAATAGAAAGGGGGATGTTTCCCATGCCAAAAGAAGAAATATTAACAGGGCCTGACGTCATTAAGATGGTTAGCCAATACATGGGACCTGAACATGTCGCTTTTGTGCAAAAAGCATGTGACTACGCGACCACTGCCCACGAAGGACAGTTTCGTAAATCAGGAGAACCTTATATCATCCATCCGATCCAAGTTGCAGGGATTCTTGCAGATCTCCGAATGGACCCCCACACGGTTGCCACTGGTTTTTTACATGATGTGGTAGAAGATACAGAAGTAACCTTAGAAGATTTAAGAGAAGCCTTCGGGAACGACGTGGCAATGTTGGTGGACGGAGTGACGAAGTTAGGAAAAATCAAATATAAATCCCACGAAGAACAACTAGCGGAAAATCACCGCAAAATGTTATTAGCTATGGCTCAAGATTTACGTGTAATCATGGTGAAGTTAGCCGATCGTTTACATAACATGCGTACGTTAAAGCATTTGCGGGAAGATAAACAACGACGCATTGCGCAAGAAACATTGGAAATATACGCACCGCTTGCTCATCGTTTAGGGATCAGTCGAATCAAATGGGAATTAGAGGATACGGCGCTGCGTTATCTCAATCCAAAGCAATATTATCGAATCGTCCACTTGATGCAAACAAAACGAGAAGAACGTGAAAATTATGTCAGTGGTACAGTGGAGGATATCCGTTTAGCAACGGAAGAATTGGGGATTTTTGCAGAGATCTATGGCCGTCCGAAGCACATCTATTCGATTTACCGTAAGATGAAAGATCAAAAGAAGCAGTTCAATGAAATCTATGATCTACTAGCGATTCGAGTGATCGTAGATTCGATCAAGGATTGTTATGCAGTACTAGGCGCGATCCATACGAAATGGAAACCCATGCCAGGTAGATTCAAAGATTATATCGCGATGCCTAAAGCGAATATGTATCAATCGTTGCATACAACTGTTATCGGACCAGCAGGCAACCCTGTCGAGATCCAGATCCGAACCCAAGAAATGCACGAAATCGCTGAGTTTGGGGTAGCTGCTCACTGGGCGTATAAAGAAGGAAAAGGCGACAAAGTTGAACCTGATGGGATGACAAAACAGTTAAGTTGGTTCCATGAGATCATCGAACTGCAAGATGAAAGTTACGATGCTTCTGAATTCATGGAGGGAGTGAAGGGCGATATCTTTAGTGATAAAGTCTATGTGTTCACTCCAAAAGGCGATGTGACTGAGCTTCCTAAAGGATCAGGACCGTTAGACTTTGCTTATAGCATCCATACAGATATCGGGAACAAAACGACTGGTGCTAAAATCAATGGGAAAATGGTCCAATTAGATTACAAATTGAAGAATGGTGATATTATCGAGATTCTGACTTCGCCAAATTCATTTGGACCAAGTCGTGATTGGCTGAAATTAGTAGCTACTAGTAAAGCGAGAAATAAAATCAAGCGTTTCTTCAAAGGACAAGATCGAGACGAGAATGTGACGAAGGGTCATGAAGCTTTAGTGAAGTGTATTACAGATCTTGGCTTTGTACCAAAGGAGATCCTTTCAAAAAATAAATTACATGACGCATTAGAACGTTTGAATTTCCAAACAGAAGAAGACATGTATGCCGCGATTGGTTATGGCGAAGTAAGTCCATTGACGATGGCTAATCGCTTGACTGAAAAAGAGCGGAAAGAACAAAAAATCGAGCAACAAAAACAAGAAGCAGAAGAGTTGATGAATCAACCTAAAAAAGAGCCTGAAAAAATGAAGGTTCGTCATGAAGGTGGCGTCGTCATCCAAGGTGTTGAAAACTTGTTGATCCGGATCAGCCGTTGTTGTAATCCTGTACCAGGGGATGACATCGTGGGCTATATCACCAAAGGACGTGGTATCTCGATCCATCGCAAAGACTGTCCGAATGTCCAACCGGATAAACCAAATGTGGAAGAACGGTTGATCGACGTTGAATGGGAAGACACTTCAAATACGAACAAAGAGTATGATGCTGATTTAGAGATCTATGGCTATAATCGTTCTGGCATGTTAAATGACGTCTTGCAGACAGTGAATGCGATGACTAAAAATCTGAACAGTGTCGAAGCACGAACGAATAAAGACAAAATGGCGACGATCCATTTGACAGTAGGGATACGCAACTTGTCACACTTGAAAAGTATTGTCGATAAAATCAAGACCGTACCGGATGTATATAGCGTACGCCGGATGAATGGCTAGGAGGTAGTACCTTGCGCGCAGTGATCCAACGAGTGAGTCAAGCAGCTGTGTCGATCAACGAACGAGAAGTGGGTCGTATCGATCATGGCTTGTTGATTTTGCTAGGTGTTCATGAGACAGATACGCAAACAGACGTCGATTATTTGATCAAAAAAATTGCCCAGATGCGTATCTTTGAAGATGAACAAGGAAAAATGAATTTAAGTATTGAAGATGTCAAAGGAGCGCTGTTGAGTATTTCTCAGTTCACTCTTTTTGCAGACACAAAAAAAGGCAATCGACCAAGTTTTATCGCAGCAGCACGTCCGGAAACAGCGATTCCTTTATACGAAGCCTTTAACGAAGGGCTAAGACAACGAGGAATCACCGTTGAAACAGGAGAATTTGGTGCAGATATGGCGGTTTCTCTTGTGAATGATGGCCCAGTGACGATCATTATTGATTCTCAAAATAAATGATAAATGAATAAAAAAGATCAGTCTGATTTTGATGGAGTTTCTCAAAATCAGACTTTTTTTGTTTACTTTATTCCTAATTTTAGAATGCGCTTTCGGTTTTTGTTCGTCATAAGTACTGAGATGCGATAAAATTGAACATAGGAGGTGCTTGCCAATGGCTAATGGAAATCAAGCAACTATAGATGAAATACTTTCCCATCGCTATGATAATGGCTTTGATTACTGGGCAACGTCAGATAAAAAATTGATCAAAGGAGCCCCATTCAGTACTTTAGAATGCCCATTGTATCTTTTAGATGCAGGTGTGTTAGCTAAAGAAGCTTACCTACAAGAAACGGCCAATTTGATACTTGAAGCATGGCGGGAAGACGGACGATTCAAAGTTTCGCCAAAAGGTGCGATCTACCCATGCCATACGGCTGCTGCACTTCGAACATTGTGTTATTTAGATTATGCAACAGACAAGAGACTCAAAAAAACATTTGATTATTTTCTCGCTACCCAAGAAGAAGATGGCGGATGGAAGTGCAATAAGTATAGTTTTGGCAAAGGCCCTGAAACCGAATTTTCTACACCGATGACGACCTTAACAGTTTTGGATGCCTTTCGTTTCTCCGAATGGATCAACAACGATGAGCGGTTGGATCGAGCGGTGGAATTTTTATTGTCCCATTGGACGATCAAACAACCGATTGGACCTTGCCATCACGGGATCGGAACATTATTCATGCAAGTAGAATATCCCTTTAGAAGCTATAATTTATTTTATTATGTCTATGTTTTGTCTTTTTACAAATACGCTAGAAAAGACGTGCGCTTCAAAGAGGCATTTCATGCGCTGACTTCAAAGCTAGACGAAGGAATGATTCGAGTGGAAAGAGTGGTACCTAAGTTAAGAAAATTATCTTTTTGTGAAAAAGGACGAGTGAGTGAAAGAGCCACAGAACGTTATAATGAAATCTTATTTAATTTAAATGATTTATAAAGAAGTTGTTTATTCGGGTATAAGCAGCACAAGAAAAATAATTGATATAGCTTGGTCTCAAACACTTCCTTTGTCAGTTTTATTGTACAAGGAGTATCCTAATAATATCTAAAGTTATTTATTAGGAGGAGCAAAAAATATGCAAGAAATTCCAGTGGTCGATATCAAAATGACCGAAATCAAAAAATACTATAATGAGGGCTACAAAATGCTTGGAAAGCTAAGAGAAGAAGCCCAATCACCTGTTGTGAAAGCAAAGATATTCAATAAGGAAGCTGTGATTATCTATGGAGAAGAGGCAGCGAAACGTTTTTATGATCCGAGAAATTTCAAACGAGAAGGCGCGATGCCTAAAATGGTCCAAAAAACATTATTTGGAAAGGACGGTGTGCAGTCTTTAGATGGCGCGGAACATCATCACCGTAAAGCAATTTTTATGGATTTGATGACACCAGAGCGAATGGAAGACTATCATCAAATATTGGATCGAGTATTGGCACATGAATTGGAACAACAGCATGGTACCTTTGAGTTATTTGACCTGAGTAAAAAAGTACTTTTTACTGCTATTTGTGAATGGTCTGGAATCAACTTAGCGGATTATTCAGAAGAAGAGATCAACCAACTGGCAGATTATCAAATCTCCATGATCAGTGGAACAGTGACCTCACCGATCGATCATTTTAAAGGTGTAGACAATCGGAAAAAATCAGAAAAATGGGCACAAGAGTTGTTGGAAGAAGCACGAGAAAATCCAGTAGCCGGAAAAGAAAATGTAGCGCTCTATGCTTTTGCGAATGCTACTGACCTTAAAGGTAATCTTTTGCCTTTGGATATTGCGGCGGTAGAATTATTGAATATCATTCGGCCGACCGTGGCATTGACCGTATGGGCGGCATTGATGGGGCATGCTCTTTTCAGCCGACCAGATATCTATCAACAATTAAAAAACGATTTTAAGGAACTACAAGATCCTTTTATTCAGGAGATGCGTCGGTATTACCCATTTTTCCCAATGTTACCGGCATTTGCTTTACAAGATGTTGAAGTAGATGGCTATCGCATCCCTAAAGACAGTTGGGTGATTTTAGATTTGTATGGAACAAACCATGATGAACGGACAGTGGATTCACCAGAGGCATTTTTGATCAAACGATATATTGATAAAGCGAAAAAAATCTCTTATGAAGAAGAATATGAGATGATTGCACAAGGTGGCGGTGATTTCCGAAGAATGCACCGATGCGCAGGTGAATGGATCACGTTGCATAGTTTACGAGTTTTTTCCGATCAATTAGTGAATCGTTTTGCCTTTGCTGTGCCAGAACAAGATTGGACGATTCCATTCAATCAATTTCCGACCTACCCGAATAGCCGAGGATTGTTATACAAAGAGTAACGTGGCTTTTGAGCTTGGGTTGCTCAGTGAGGGAGAGACAAAAGTAACATTCGCTTTTATCTCTTACGTTAGAATTGATTAGGTAGTGGGCAGAGAAGTAGTCTCTTAGGTAATTAGAGTCCTTCTCTCCCGACATCCTTCTATAAAAATATACAGGAGGTATGAAGGAATGAGCGAAATTATAATTCGTGTATCAGAGGAAGAAAAATCATTTATTTTGGCAATGGCTGATTTAAGGACTGACAATATCGGAATTAGCTAGAACGATGATATTAGGTACGTTGGAAATGCAAATTGACTTGGCTATCTATAATGAAGCGATGAAGGATCATCAGAAACTTGATGAAAGTCTCTCGCATGACGAAATGAAAAAAAAGCTAAGGTTATGCTGAAACATCTTGTACATAATAAAAAAACAACCACCGCATTTTCTCGCGATGGTTGTTTTTGAGTACTATTTAAACTCTCGGAATAACTGATCGATTGTTTGGGCATCTTCTAAAGACAAATGAATATCCAAAGCTTTGGCATTGTCTGCGACTTGTTCTGGTTTCTTTGCGCCAGGAATGACAAATGAAATCCGCGGGTGTGCGATATACCAAGCTAAGACTAATTGAGCAGTGGTTGCTTGGTACTTTTCAGCAAGCGGTTTGAGTTGATCGACCGCTGTGATGATTCGTTCATAACGTTCACCTTGAAAGTTTGGTTTGTTCTTTCTAGGATCGTCTTCAGAAAAATGTTTCGGACTTTCTAGATCATACTTGCCAGTCAATAAACCTGAAGCAAGTGGGAAATAAGGCACAAAACCAATCTCGTTAGCTTCGAGGTAAGGGAATAATTCTTTTTCCGCTGTGCGATGGATCAAACTAAATTGATCCTGTACGATATCCACATAGCCGTCTTGGTTGGCTTCTTTCAATTGCTCTAAAGTGAAATTAGACACACCAATGGCACGGATTTTCCCAGTTTCTTTCAGTTCGTGTAAAGCGGCAACTGCTTCATTTTTAGGTGTTGCTTCATCTGGAAAATGGATATAAAAAATATCGATATAATCTGTTTGCAGACGTTCTAACGCTTCATCGACTGATTTCTTCAAAAATTCAGGAGAGTTATCAAATTTTTTCGGTTGATCTGGAAGATGTGCTGCTTTGGTGGCAATAATAATACATGAACGATCATAAGCCGGTTCTTGCAAGACTTCTCCAATCAATTGTTCCGAACGACCTTCTCCATAAATATAAGCAGTATCAATAAGGTTCAAGCCATTATCTAAGGCTGCTCTGACGACTTCTTTTCCAGTTTCATCAGCTAATCCTGAAAAAAGATTGTGCCCGCCGACGGCATTTGCACCTAAGCCGATTGCTTCGGCATATACTTGAGAATGACCAATTTTTACTTCTGACATTTTTTTACCTCCTTTTTTATTTAGTCTAAATCAAAAAGAAAAAAAGCTAAATCAAAATGACTTTGAAAAAGAAATCAATAAGAATCTACTTGACTTTGCGCTGTGTTTTTAGTAGGTTATAATTAATATCTAAATATCGATGAAAGAGCGAGTAAGTAACTAAATGCTTTATAAGAGAGGATCGTCGTGGCTGAGAGCGATCTAAAACAAGTAGTTTCTGAAAGACACTCTGGAGATGGACGCGTGCAAAGCCGTCCCGTAAACGAGCGTTAATCGTGAGAGGAAAGAGCAATCTTTCAAATATAGGTGGTACCGTGTATGAATTAATCATTCACCCTTGTTCATGGCGAACAAGGGTGTTTTTTGTTTGCATTGATTACATAGCGTGAAGAAAAGGAGAGAAAAATATGAGCTTCCAAAGACCAAAAGGAACAAATGATATTTTACCTGGAGAATCTGAAAAATGGCAATTTGTTGAAGAAACTGCCCGTTTATTATTTAAAGATTACCAATATAATGAGATCCGCACACCGATTTTTGAGCATTATGAAGTGATTGCTCGTAGTGTAGGGGATACGACTGATATCGTTTCAAAAGAAATGTATGATTTTTATGATAAAGGCGAGCGTCATGTTACGCTTCGTCCAGAAGGAACTGCACCAATCGTTCGTTCATTTGTTGAGAATAAATTATTTGGACCAGAATATACAAAACCTTACAAAACATTTTATATGGGACCAATGTTTCGTTATGAGCGTCCTCAAAAAGGTCGTTTACGTCAATTCCATCAAATCGGTGTCGAAGCATTTGGCTCAGACAATCCCGCGACGGATGTTGAAAGTATGGTGATGGCATTAGACTTCTTCAAGCAATTAGGAATCAGTCAAATCCGTTTAGTGATCAACTCTTTAGGCGATCAAGAAACGCGACAAGCGTATCGTCAAGCGTTGATCGATTACCTTGTACCGTTTGAAGCAGAATTAAGCGAAGATTCACAACGTCGTTTACATGAAAATCCATTACGTGTATTGGATAGTAAAGACAAACGTGATCAAAAATTCGTAGCAGAAGCACCTTCAATCTTAGATTATTTAAGTGAAACAGCAAAAGCACATTTTGAAACAGTGATTGCCATGTTGGATGCGTTAGATGTGCCTTATGAAATCGACAGTAATATGGTTCGTGGGTTAGATTATTATACGCATACGATTTTTGAAGTGATGAGTGACGCGCCTAAAATGGGCGCACAAGCAACGATTTGTGCGGGTGGCCGTTATGACAACTTGGTCGAAGAACTAGGTGGGCCAGCAACACCAGGATTTGGTTTTGCGATGGGGATCGAACGTATTTTATTAACGATGGAAGCAGAAGAAGTAGCTGTCCCTGTAATGAATACATTAGATGCCTATGTAGTAGCACTAGGCGAAGAAACAAATATCGAAGCGTTAAAAATCGTTCAAGCGATCCGTGATTTTGGTTTTTCCGCCGATCGTGATTTTATGGGCCGTAAAGCGAAAGCACAATTTAAGACAGCAGACAAAGCCGATGCGAAGTTGGTCTTAGTGATTGGTGCGGATGAATTAGCCAATCAAACGATCAACGTCAAATCAATGGCTAATCGTACAGAGAAAAGCTTTGCATTAGAAGATATTTATGACCACTTTGATAAAGTCTATGATGAAATGACATTATCTACTGAACAGGAGGAAAAGTGATGGCACAACGAACAGTATACTGTGGACTGGTTTCAGAAAAGCAGTTAGGACAAACAGTTACATTAAAAGGTTGGGTACAAAAAAGACGTGACTTAGGTGGCGTGATCTTTATTGATTTACGTGATCGTGAAGGAATCGTCCAACTTGTTTTTAATCCAGAAATCAATAAAGAAGCGTGGGAAATCGCTGATAAATGCCGTAGTGAATATGTCATTGAAGTGACAGGTACAGTAAAAAATCGGGATGAATTGGCAATCAATCCTAAAATGGCAACGGGTGAATTTGAGATCATCGCGGATGAAATCATTATCTTGAATCAAGCCAAAACACCACCTTTCTTGATTGAGGATGAACAAACGATCAGTGATGAGATTCGTTTGAAGTATCGTTATCTTGATTTACGTCGTCCAAAAATGACAAAAAATATCAAATTGCGCAACGATACAACGAAAGCGATCCGTCATTACTTGGATGACCATGATTTCTTGGATATAGAAACACCTTATTTAGGAAAATCAACACCAGAAGGCGCGCGAGATTACTTAGTACCTTCTCGTATCCATGCAGGGCATTTCTATGCTTTACCACAATCACCACAGTTGTTCAAACAATTGTTGATGAATGCTGGCTTTGATCGTTACTATCAAATCGTTCGTTGTTTCCGCGATGAGGATCTACGTGGCGACCGTCAACCAGAATTTACACAGGTCGATATCGAAACGACGTTCTTGACCGCTGAAGAAATCCAAACCTATACAGAAGGATTGATTGCTAAAGTGATGAAAGAGGTACGTGGTATCGAAGTCACTTTGCCATTCCCACGTATGACGTATGATGAAGCAATGAGTCGTTATGGAAGTGACAAGCCAGATACACGTTTTGACATGGAATTGATCGATTTGAGCACAGTTGTGAAAGACGTTGAATTTAAAGTCTTCCAAATGGCGCTTGAAAATGGTGGGGTAGTCAAAGCGCTGAATGCGAAAAATGCAGCAAGCAAGTATTCACGTAAAGATTTAGATAATCTTGGACAATATGCCACTCAGTTTGGCGCAAAAGGACTAGCTTGGTTAAAAGTAGAAGAAGATGGCTTGAAAGGGCCTATTGCGAAATTTATGGGCGAGGCATCTGAAGCATTGATCCAAGCAACAAACGCTGAAGTTGGGGATATTTT
The DNA here is from genome assembly GCF_015556925.1 of Enterococcus sp. 1001283B150225_161107_E12. Taxonomy (NCBI): domain Bacteria; kingdom Bacillati; phylum Bacillota; class Bacilli; order Lactobacillales; family Enterococcaceae; genus Enterococcus; species Enterococcus sp. 1001283B150225_161107_E12. The sequence continues at coordinate 39,544 of NZ_JADNNI010000013.1, forward strand.
ATTGTTTGGTGCAGACAAAGAAGAAATCGTTGCAGCCACTCTTGGAGCGATTCGTTCTCGCTTAGGAAAAGAATTAGACTTGATCGACGAATCAAAATTCAATTTCTTATGGGTGACAGAATGGCCACAATTTGAATATTCAGCAGAAGAAGGCCGCTATGTTTCCGCGCACCATCCGTTTACGATGCCTAAAGCATCCGATGTCGAGTTATTGGCAACTGATCCCGCAAAAGTCTATGCAGAAGCGTATGACATCGTCTTGAACGGCTATGAATTAGGTGGGGGATCGTTACGTATCCATACAAGAGAATTACAAGAAAAAGTATTAAAAACACTAGGCTTTTCTGAAGAAGAAATGGAAGAGCAATTTGGTTTCTTATTAAGTGCATTAGACTATGGCTTCCCACCACATGGAGGAATTGCCTTGGGACTTGATCGCTTTGTGATGTTGCTTGCAGGTGAAGAAAATATTCGTGAAGTGATTGCTTTCCCTAAAAATGGTAAAGCAGCTGATGTCATGAGTGATGCGCCAAGCACTGTTTCTGATCTTCAATTATTTGAATTGAACATCGACGTTACAGATGTTGAATAACAAATAAGAAAGAGAAGTTATTTTCATAGGAATACCGAGGTTGTGAAAGAGTCACTGATAAGTCGCGATTGATTCGTGCCAGTGACACTGGAGCAACCTTTTTTCTCTTATATTGGAATTTCCAATCTTTTTTTCAAAGAAGTCTCTTGATTATATTCTAAAAGATCATATAATAAGGGCATACCAGATAAAGCGAGGCTTTTTTCATGAAAAAAACTTTCGAAAATTGGGCGTATCATGATTATACGACCAAACTTTCGGTGTCGATCGTCTATGCACTGATTGCTTCAGTTGCATTGAACTTTTTTTATCAACCAGGAAACATCTATTCAAGTGGGATAACCGGTCTTGCACAAATCTTAACGACGCTTTCTAAATCAGTGATTGGTTTTGAGATTCCAGTCTCAACCACGTTGTATTTGCTGAATATCCCATTATTCTTTTTAGCATGGTTTAAACTTGGAAAGAAATTTACGATTTTTACATTTATCACTGTGACATTAACCTCGCTTAGTATCCATCTTTTGCCACAAACGATTCTTTCGACCGATCCGATCATTTGTGCGATATTCGGTGGTGCCGTCAATGGGGTTGGTATTGGGTTAGCATTAAAAAATGGCTTGTCTTCTGGCGGATTAGATATCGTGAGTATTACGATCCGTAAAAAAACAGGTCGATCCATCGGTTCAATTTCCATTTATTTCAATGCACTGATTGTTTTCGTAGCGGGCTTGCTCTTCGGCTGGCAGTATATGTTTTATAGTGCTTTGTCGATTTTTGTGAGTGGTAAAGTGACGGATGTCGTCTATACGAAACAAAAAAAGATGCAAGTCATGATTGTGACTAAACATCCTGAAGCAGTGATTGAAGCCATCCAAAAATGTATGCGTCGTGGGATCACGATCATCAATGAAGCAGAAGGTGCGTACAAGCACGATAAACAAACAGTCTTAATGACGATCGTTACTCGCTACGAGCTTCCTTTGTTACGTGAAGCAATGAAATCTTCTGATCCGCAAGCATTTGTCAGTATTGCGGAAAATGTCCAAATTCTCGGACGTTTTTATGAAGATGGAATATAGAGTTTAGTAAAATAGTTAGATAAAACACAGTGGATAACTGATCGGTTATCGCTGTGTTTTTTTGTTATTTTGTTAAATCTAAAGAACTTAAAAGTTATTAGTTTTTACATAATCCTATAGTCCAGATTCTAAATTTTTAGCGGTTTTGCGTTTAAAACGACACTTTATTATAGAGTTGTGATTATTTAAAAATAACGTGATATATTGAAATGAGAAGTAAGAAAGATAAATTTATGGATCTTGTATAAAAGAAAGGTGACAGTATCTTGAAATTAAAACGATTCGTTCTATCAGAATAGTCAAAGTAATATAGTTCTTCCTTAGTTGCTCAGCTGTCTACTTACTAATAAGAGGACCTAAGTATGCAGTTTTGATACCATTATTATTTGGTTTTCTCTTTGAACTAACCCTTCCAAAAGAATATGGTGGAGGACTAGTTAAAAATAAAAAGAATGTATTTATTAATTCAGAAAAAATTTGGATTGAACCACTTATTGGGATTTTACTTTTGTTTTTATTTATTATTTTTTCAACTATTATTTAATTGATCTAGGAAGAATAAGATGGGAAACGGGATGTAGAAAACTTGTGTTTATTTTTTTCAACATTTAAAGAATTTCAAGCATGGCAGAGTATTTGTATATCAAAATTTTCGTTATCAATATAGCTATATAAACAACATTGTTGGGCCAACAGGGTATACTCTGTTGGATATTTGTGTATTTGTAATAAGCTTGAATTTATGGAATCACAACTAAGTTGAGCAATAGAAAACACATCAATAGTTAGTATTAAAATGTCGTTCATTATACTAGTAGTGTGGCAGAAAGGATCAACTTAAACTAAAAATATAGCTATTTAAACGAATGATGGGGCTAATTTCCTCAGGTCATTCATTTTTTTGTCACAAAATTTGCTTTTTCACGACATATCTTAACGTATACGAAAAGTCGCGACAATACAACAGAAGGAAGGAAAAGAGATGAACTACAGCGTAAAGACAGGCGATACGTTAAGTGGAATCGCTCAACAGTTTGGGATCACAGTACCTCAACTCCAACAGTGGAATCAGTTAGCTGATCCTGATTATATTCAAGTTGGACAAGTACTATTGATCCAAGAAACCCAAGAAAAGGGGGAGAATTACGTGGTACAAGTAGGAGACACATTGAGTGAGATTGCATTGCGCTTTGGTGTAACGGTCCAGCAACTTCAAACATGGAATAACCTTCCGAATCCTGATTTAATTCAAGTCGGTCAATGGTTGTTTATAGAAAAAAGGAACGGAAATTCCCAAAGTCGAGCCGTATCATTAGGACAATTACAAGCAATCGGCTGGTATTCGATCTCGGCAGAAGATGTCACAGAATTGAATCGTTGCCTGCAGACTTATAAAATTGTCTCTTTGAACAGTTTGCGTCACTTCATTAGTCAATGCAGCCACGAATCAGGTTGTGGAGTTTGGCGGGAAGAGTTGGCTTCTGGAGAGTCATATGAAGGGCGGAGTGATTTAGGTAATTATTATCCGGAAGACGGGAAAAAATACAAAGGAGCGGGTTATATCCAGCTAACTGGACGCAGTAATTATACCCGATTTGCCGCTTCAGTATTGGATCCAGAAATTTTAAATCAAGGAGCAAAGTATGTAGCTGCTACTTATCCATGGACCAGTGCAGGTTTCTGGTGGTTTTCAAACGGGATGAATGAATACTGTGGAGGAAATCCAACCGTTGAACAAGTGACCTTACGTGTAAATGGTGGATACAATGGCTTGACATCTAGAAAACAATACTATCAGAAATGTTGTGAGATTTTCTGCTAAATACTCAGTTTACAAAGGAGGTGTTATGATGACTGCTTTGACAAAGATCTTTGCTACCGATCAGGCATTGATTCATATCTTTTTCCTTGTGGTTCTTTTAGATCTAATGACGGGGTGGCTCAAAGCAAAAGTCAATCACACCTGGTATTCTACATTAAGTTGGCAAGGCCTTTGGAAAAAACTTAGCCATTTTGTGTTACTTATTTTGACAGGAATCGTTGACTTTGTTTTGCTACAAAATGAGGTTCATTTAGAGTTCACATTGGTCAAAGTTTTTACGACCTGTCTGATTTTTAATGAAATTGGAAGTATTATTGAAAATACGGCAAAAACAGAAGTGACGACTTACTTTCGGGAAATCTTAAAATCCATTGAAAAGAAAATGAGAAAAACACTGTAGTGGATTAAATGACAAAAAGAAATAAAAAAAATTGTTATTATCCTGTCACAAGTTACACTTATTTTACGACATACCCATCCAAAAGGACGATTGGAGTGGGAAACATGGATTTTTGGACAGAACGAATCATAGAAGTAGAGGATTATGTAAAAGAACAAGATGAAAGACGTTTAGAAATAATTTTGTTGAATTTTGTTCCGTATTTAAAAAAAAGTGCAAAATATTCACATTTTTCAGCAAGTAATGTAGGCGTATACATTTCGTTTGAAGATTTTTATAGTGCCTACCTCTTCGCAACTTGGGAAGCAATCGAAGTTTTTCGAGAAGAACAAAAAAATGATTTTAACTTTAAAAATGTATTTCTCCATCGATTATTTATTGCAGAAAAAAATGTTTGGCGTTTATATAAGAAAAAATCAGGGAAATCCACCGATAAACATGGCATTACTTATGCAAGTGGGCACTGGCAAATGATTGATGAGTCCAGTGCCTGCTTTCCACCCTGTTTTTTAGACGAGAGTACATTGATGATCAAAGAGATTTTAATGAAGTATCAAGTAATTGCTCCTGATGATGCCCAGTTCTTTTCTTTGTTAGTGGAAGGCTATTCGTGTGCTGAAGCGGTGAGATATATGTTTTTTGAAGAATATAACGCACGTATGCGGAAAAAGATTGAGCGAATGAAGCGGAGATTCAAGAAATACTTGGAAAAAGAAAATTTTTTTCTATTTCCAGTCACAAATGACGAAAATCTTCGACATATCTAAGTGATTCGAATCAAAAAATAAATTTTTAGGAGTGAAAAAAATGAACGTAAATGATAAACAATTAAGAGAAGATCCATGGGTATTAGAAGTACAACAATGGTTGAATAAAACTTATGGAGATGTACCTAGTTTTGGTTCAGTTCCGGAAGATGGCCGTACTGGATGGGATACGGTATATGGTTTGATTCGTGCAGTGCAACATGAGTTAGGTATTACAGAATTGGTCAATAATTTTGGTGAGACCACTTCAGCACTATGGGATCAGCAAGTGACGCCCAACTTAATTAATAAGTATGAAAGCCCAATTGTAAAATTGGTCGATGGTGCTTTTCGCTGCAAAGGGATGGGAAATGGGAAATTTGACACAGTTTATACGCTCAATAATGATGATGCAATCAAAGGATTGAAAATGGCTGCTGGATTTGAGAATCCAACTAGTACGTTAGATTCAATATGGGCCAAAGCTTTGTTTGATATGAGTGCATTTGTATTAGTTCAAGGAGGCGATGCACGAACACGTGAAATGCAACAAACTTTAAATAGAAAGTATTCGGAATGGACAGGAATCTTACCTTGTGACGGGATCTATCAACGTGCCACAAATACTGCCTTGATTTATGGGGTCCAAGTAGAAGAAGGTCTAGGCGATATTGCAAATGGTGTATTCGGTCCAACTACACAAGAAGTTTATAGACAGTTAGCAGATAGTGGCCAAGTAGCAAGTAATAGCGGATTAGTGTTACTTCTCCAATATGCACTTTATCAAAATCTGATCAATGTACGTCCAAGTGGTGTCCCATTCAGCGGAGCATTAGATACCGAGACAACAGACTCATTATCATTATTCCAATTATTCTTGAATTTATCCGAAGTAACAGACGGTTATCCTGACTTAACTACTGCGATGTCCTTGATGCTTTCTTCTGGCGATCCTAACCGTAGTTTCAATGCGGTAGATACTTCAGAACAGCTAACTCCTGCGCAAATCACAACCTTGCAAGAAGCTGGAATACAATACGTAGGTCGTTACTTAACGGGAACCGTCGGCAATAACTTTATTCCAAAATATTTAACGGTAACTGAAGCAAATAATATTATTAATGCTGGAATGGCTATCATTCCGATTTATCAGGACAATAATCCAGTGGTAAGCTACTATACGTACAACCAAGGTGTATCAGATGCAAATACAGCATTTGCGGCTGCGGACTCTCTAGGATTTGACAAAGGAACAATCATTTATTTTGCAGTGGATGTGGATGCGCTAGACTCAGATATTACGACAAACATCCTGCCTTATTTCAGTGGACTACATGATGTTGCGACGAGAAATGGGATTCGTTTTAATGTAGGGATTTATGGTACTCGCAATGTGTGTATGCGTGTTTCTGAAGCAGGCTATACCGTGGCCAGTTATGTATCGAATATGTCTACTGGTTGGTCTGGTAATCTTGGTTTTTCTCAACCAACAGATTGGGCTTTTGACCAATTTAGTGAACCAAGCGATGGAATTGGCTCAGGAGATGGTTTAGTGATGATTGATAAACTGAATGTCTCTGGAATCGATCCAGGTGTAACGACTGTTAGTGCGGTTGATCCAGCTATTGGCGTCCTAAAAAATCTGGGACTTAAATTGATTGATGAAGCAATTGATAATGCACAATTTGAATTAGGAGTAGAAATGCCCATTTTCTCTATTGGACCTGTCACACTCACACAAACATTAGCCGGAACAGTTCAATCCGCAGATGCCAATGATAATCTTATTACATTTAGTATCATAAATGGAAAAATTGATCCAGCATTTGTTAGTGAAGTCTCTGATATGTTAGGTAGTGGTATTGCTGGGAAATTGGAAGCTAACATGGAAGGTTTAACTGCAGCTATCGAAAATGGTGATGTAGAATTAAGTGGTGGCTATGAAGATGGGAAAATTAGTGTATCGCTTGCCATTAATATGCAAAAATTTACAGTAGAAGGATCAGAAATTACTGCTTCTGTTAAATATGAAATTGAAATTGATTTAAATAAAATCGGAGGATTTTTTAAAGAGGTTTTTGAAAGAACGCTCTATACAATTGCAACAGGTGTAGGTATTTTCTTATTAATCTTAGTAATACCACCTATTGTTGCGTGGCTTGGTGCAGGGGCGACAACAGTAACAGCAGCGGGAGTAATTGCTTTAGTTATTAGCTCCATTTTAGATTTCATCAAAGAAAGCTAACTAAAAGATTTGAACCGCAAAAACATGGGAACTGTTTTTGCGGTTCTTATTATTGTCTTTAGACCAAGTTGAGCTCGCAAAGTGAGCGAAACAGAAAAACACCCGCAATTCGGGTGGGGTGAAGTGGGAACAAATGATTCTATCAAAAAGCCCTACACATCGTTAAAATATGATGTTCAGGTTATATTGATAACGCAAGGAAGGGAAAAGAAATGGGTAATAAAACAAATAGTTTATCTCATACAAAGTGGCTGTGCAAATACCACATTGTATTCACACTAAAGTATAGAAGAAAAATCAGCTATAATCAATATCGAGCAAGTACACAAGAGATTATCAAACGATTATGTAAGTATAAAGGAGTGGTGATTTTAGAGGGCATATGATGCCAGATCACGTCCACCTATTATTGAGTATCCCACCAAAAATGAGCGTGTCTAGTTTTATGGGTTATCTAAAAGGAAATAGTGCATTAATTATTTTTGATAAGCATGCAACTTTAAAATATAGGTTTGGCAATCGACACTTTTTGGCAGAAGGGTATGTAAGCACTGTGGGATTGAATGAAGCGACCATAAGGAAATACATTCAAGAACAAGAGAAACATGATATAGCGCTAGATAAATTAAGTGTTCGAGAATATGAGGACCCTTTTAAGGATTAGAGAGTAGAACAAACACCTTTTTAAAGGTAGGCAAAAGTGGCAAGGCCAGCTTCTTTAGGCGCTGACCGGTGTTAAGGGCTTATAGCCTTGGAGCAAACCACCCTTTTGAAGGGGAGTTATGATTTTAATGTATAACCCCATCTAAGAAAAAAGAGGATACAATATCATTAATATACCTAGTGTAAGATGGACTATAAATCTTTTATTTGTATTTTGCATAAAACTTGCCTGAAGTTTTTCTGAAACCCAAACAAATTGTAATTCATTTTTAGGATGATCTATTAAATACTGTTTAAATATTTCGCGTTCATTTTTTTTGGATTTAATTAAGTAAAAGCCTGTAACAGCACTGATGGTAAGGGCTACTCCCAAATAGGGAATTATATGATTCAAATTTTTAGGGACGTCTTCAATAGGGAAAAAGTAGCGAATGACACGTGCCAAAATAAAAAAGACAATAACGTAAACGATAAATGAAAATTTTCTTTTTAGAGCAAAAGAAGGGTCCTTTTTTTCATAATATTGTGAGATTGCTTTTTTTCGTCTCTTTTGTTCTTGTTCAGTCAGGTTTGGAAAAGCACGCTCTCCTTCTTGTTTATATACAGCCATGATATCTGAATACTCCTGTTGGATCTGCCTGACTTTGTAGACTGTATAAATAAAACTAGCGTAATATATTAAAGTACACATAAATTTAATTAAAAGCATTATTTAGTTCTCCTTAAAGACTTTTTTTAATTATAGCAGACAAAACTTGAAGTAGCTTTAAAAATTTAATAAAAAAATGTTATTTATTGTGAACAGAAATAGTAGTTTTTTCTATTATTTATTGAAATGTGGATAGAAGTTAATCAAAGAAAACAGATTAACTTCTTTTTACTCTGTTCTAGTTTAAATTAGTTATTTGTTGCTGTCTTCATCTATATAAAGTTATTCAACGTAAATATACCATTAAATAACATTGAATATTAAATGACGCACGATATTAACATTAGTTGTCTATTTGTTTTTAGTATTATATAATTAAGAAGGGAATTGTCATCCTTTCTAAAGAAAGCGTTTTTATAACAAAGGGGTGATTTAAATTATAAAATGGAAAGGAGAATATTTGAGAATAAGAGGAGAAACAAATTTTTATTATGATGAAATACTTAGGAGGTATAAAAAATGAAAAAGTATATTTTGTTAGGCATAAGTTTTTTTGTTTTTTCAATATTTGGAATCATGAATACTGAGGTGCAAGCTGAACAGGTGACCTTAACTTCCTCAGAAGAAACTGTTATTTATAATAAGTTTGGACAAGAAGTCAAACCTGAAATACTGTTTGTACAACCAAAAGGCACAACACCCCCGACTACTTTAAAGTGGCTGAGTTTTGGATCTAACTATCACTCTAACCCATTTTCAGGAGCAGGCACACGATATAGTGGCTATATTTTCGGACTTAATAGTACAAATAGAGCTAGGTTGACTTTTTCATTAGGAGGATTTGCTTGCTTTGTGACTGATCGCCCTGATCCAGCTTCTGTAGTAAATGTTTACAATATGCCTTTAAGCGGCTCTCCTTATACCTTAGAAACAGCTGGCTATTTTTATTTTGCTGTAGATAATCCTGTTAATGGACAAACTTATAGCATAATTCCATTATAGAAAAGAAAAAAACATTATTTATATCTTTTTTGAACATGATATGTGATATAACGTTCAAAAATTAGGAGTTTATATGAAAAGAAAACCTCTATTTGTAATTTTATTGATTCTTCTAATATCAATGATTTTTATTTGGATATTTACTTCAAAAATAAAACATGATAAGAATGAAGTAAATCGTACAATAATTATGGATAAAAATGGAAATAAAATAGATCCTATCCAAAAAGTGACTGGAAATTTAGGAAAATGAGATAACATACTATGCTTGTTTTTAAACAAATAATTAACTAAGTTCTTCTCTAAAAGTATGAATGAACCAATGAGGTATTTATAGAATAAGTATAAAATATGACTCATTGTCAAATAGTTTTATTTCAATTAAATCACCTTTAGTAAAATTTTCGGCGTGTTCTCTTTAAATATTATTAAACAATCTTAAAGAGAGTGGCTTTACTGGAACATCCGTACAGAAAATAGTGGTAGTAGACCGAACGATAATTTGATTATCAGATTACCACTCGGTCTACTACCACTATTTTTTACATAAATGTTTCAGCGAGACCTAATCTACCAAGGAAAGTATGTCAAATAAAACTGGAAAAATTTATCATTTAAAAAGGAGAATAACAATAAACTGCCAGTGTCTATTTAGGGTACACTCTAATTTTCCTTTCTGGTAATAAAAGGTAAAAAACTTGATAAATTAGCCTCTTCCAGTATATAGTAATTACGATTTAAGAATAAGGATAAATAAGAGGGGGTTATGCGGAACATTCAAATGAGATTTATTAATAATCAGATTATTAAAAGATGTTCTGGATTTAAAGGATTATTTTGGATCCTCTTTAAACTTTTTGGTAAAACGTACAGGTTATAGATTTGAAGAAGTAGATCGAATTATTTATCGAAAAAAGAAAGCGAAATTACTTGGAAATGAGGTTCTTTTTAAAGTAATCAATGATATATTTTATGGTAATTTGAGAAAAGTAGATGAAGCAGCTTTTTTATAATTATTCTAAAAGTACATTTCGTATAATATTATCGAAGATTGAACCTGTACTTATTGAATATAATTTAACTTTAGAATTAAATCCTATCAATATTAGTGGAGATGAGGGGGCAATAAGGAAATTTTTTATGGATTTCTACTATATTAGGTGAGCAGACTAGTTATCATTTAAAACTTCCAAAAGATTTATATGAAATTGTATTAAATGAGATTTCAACTCCATTAAAAAACTCCGAACTGGGATCTGGCACCACTAGCTCTTCAGCATACTATATGATTTATATTACATATGACACAAAAGAGAACGATCATCTGTCTGCTAAAGGACAGGTGATTTTTTTTCGTAATAAGTATGAATGAGTTATTGAAGTGATCCTAGGAAAGGAGTGACAGAGTGCTTACAATTAGGGAACATAGATGTTTGGATTATTTACAATGTTCCGATAAAAATCAAGTAAAGCAGAATAGCTTTTATTGATTCCTTTTTTTTGGGGAGTCCAAATTTTTAAATGGCTATTCCAGATGTCTATCCATGATAAGAGTAGAAATCATTCAAGTATTTCTCGTTCATCAACGAAAATAAATAAAAAAATAATGAAACCCTATTCAAGTAACGATTAGTCAACTTGTTATATTTGAAATTTTGTTAAAGTTACTTAAAAATGTGTCCTTTTTTGATGAACTATGGGATTATAGTATAAAGTGGCAACTTTTATGAAGTTTTTGCTTGCTATTTTTTGGTAATGCACGTATATTACGAATGAAAAAAGTTTATGAAAAGTTGGAATATTGAATGGAAAAACAAAAAAGATTAAAAAATAGCCGGTATATCACGGGCTTCGATGGGATCCGTTCATTAGCGGTCATCGGGGTTATTTTATACCACTTGTTGCCAACAAGTATGAAGGGTGGTTACCTCGGAGTTCCGATATTTTTTGTCGTTTCAGGTTATCTTATTACCGATCTCTTACGACAAGAGTGGGAACAAAATGGAAAAATCAATATTTGGCAATTTTACGTTCGGCGAATGAAACGACTATATCCTGGGCTCGTTTTCTTGCTTATTACTGCATCAGCATATATTACGCTATTCCAGCGAGGATTATTAAATAATCTTCGGGGCGTTGTACTCAGCAGTTTATTCTATGTCAATAACTGGTGGCAGATCAATAATGGATTATCCTATTTTGATCGTTTTGCAAATGAGTCGCCATTTACCCATATTTGGTCCTTAGCAGTAGAGGCGCAGAACTATCTGATCTGGCCGATCATCTTTGTATTACTCATGGTATTTGTCCGTAAGAAAAAAAATATTTTTTATGTCATTATGGGCACAGCCATTGCTTCAGCGATTTTGATGATGGTGTTGTATTCGCCAAATGGCGATCCTACCCGTGTGTATTATGGGACAGATACTCGCTTGTTCTCGATTTGGATGGGGAGTGCATTGGCTTTTGTTTGGCCAACTACGCGATTGAAGAAAAATATCCCTAAACAAGCAAAGAAAGTATTGAATTTAGCGGGTTTTACTTCGTTGATCATTTTGATCCTCTTTTTCTTTTTCTTAGATGACCATTTGAGCTTTATCTATTATGGCGGGTTCTTTTTAGTCAGTCTTTTATGTATGGTTCTTGTGGCAGTCACCGCGCATCCCGGTGCGAGCTTGAATCGCTGGTTGACGAATCCGGTCTTTAGTTGGATCGGTAAACGAAGTTATGGGATCTATTTGTACCAATTTCCGGTAATGATTTTTTACGAAGCGAAAGTATCAGGTATCGCTGATCATGTGTTATTACACACGGTCATTGAGATCACGTTGATTTTATTGATCAGTGAACTGTCATATCGCTTTATCGAACGTCCGTTGGCACGCTTTGATTATAGCCAAACGGTTCGCGTCGTCAAAGGCTGGTTCACCAAACCTATTTTCAGTTGGAAAAAGCCATGGGTGGTCCCTGGAACCTTAGTCGTAGCGATTGCCTTAGTCGGGTTCGTCACTGCACCTAAAAATGCTGTGACCGCGGACCAAGAGCAATTACAAAAGAATATTGCTGAAAGTAAAAAACTAGCTGAAAAAAGTCAGAATAATCAAGGCAATAATGTAGCACCTATCGACCAAGCGATTTTGGATAAATATGATTTGACCAAAGCGCAAGGGGAAAAAGCCCAACAACTAGAGCTGACTGCATTTGGTGATTCGGTCATGTTAGATGCTGCGGCAGATTTAAAAGAACTATATCCGCAAGTAGTTGTAGATGGTGATGTCGGTCGTCAACTCTACACAAGCCTTCCTTATATCGAAGAATTGAAAAATAGGGATCTATTGAAAGATACGGTATTAATTGGGTTAGGAACAAATGGCTCTTTTTCTGAGGCGCAATTTGATAGCTTGATGAACGCGATCGGGGATCGTAAAGTTTACTGGGTCAATGTTCGCGTACCAACGAAGCGCTGGCAAAATGAAGTCAATGCCATGCTCACAGAAATGGAAAAGAAATATGACAACATGACAGTGATCGATTGGTACGGTTATAGTAATGGTCACAGTGAATGGTTCTATGACGATCAAGTCCATCCAAATCCAGATGGTATGCTGAATTATATCCATCTAGTCAGTGAAGCACTATTAGGTGGAACAAAAGAATCAGAGACAAGCAAAACGAGTGAGACTTCTTCGACTAGTACGAGCGACACTCTATCTGATAGTACTCAAGTGAGTGAATAAAAACTGAGGTTGTGACAGCAATGTTTTGACCTGAGCAGTAGGATAACTCTTACAAAAAAATGCCTCAACGAAAATCGTTCTCCGATCTTTCGTTGAGGCATTCTTTTTCTCTAAAATTCTTTTTACTCCGTTTGATCAGGTAAAGAAAGAGAAGGATGTGTCTTCAAATAGGTTTCTTTTTGCCGGCGTGTTTGTTTTTTGAACGCGGCTTCGGCTTTTGTGGCTTCACTTCTTGTAGCGTATCCTTCTGCATGGATCATTTTTACAGGACGTCTCTTTTGCAAACGTGTGTATTTAGCGCCTGTACCATTATTATGTTCTTGTAAACGACGAGCCAAATCGGTGGTATATCCTCCATAGAACGTATTATCTCGGCAGTGCAACACATAAAAGTAATGGTTATTCTCCATAAAGCATCTCACGAAGTTCGGGGGTATACTCACCTTGCGTATCATAGGTGAATAAAGGTGGAGAAACTTTGAAACCATCGGCTTTTCCCTGCTTGATTCCTTCAATCAATAAAATATTTGCTTCCTTGCCTACTTTAGGATAAACAAACTGAACACGTTTCGGTGCAATCTGATAGGTTTGCATAAGAGTCAAAATCTCTAAGAAGCGTTCTGGACGATGTACCAGAGCCAAGCGACCATTTGTTTTTAATAACTTGCCGGAGATTTGGATCACTTCTTCCAACGTTGTATGGATTTCATGTCGGGCAATTGCTAGATGCTCATTTGGATTTTTTTTATTTGTAGGTAAGCCTTTGAAGTAAGGGGGGTTACAGACGACTAAGTCACAAGAGTTGTGTCTGACAACCGTTAAACTTTCTTTTAAGTCAATCGTATGCACGGTCATTTGTTGTTCTAAATGATTCAATGAAATGCTCCGACGGGCCATATCAGCTAAGCGTGGCTGTAGTTCGATCGCATCGATCTTTGCCTGTGTTTGTTTACTTAAAAATAGTCCGACAGCACCATTCCCCGAACAAAGGTCAACGATTTGGCCGGTTTTTGGCGCACGAGCAAAATGAGCGAGCAATACGGCGTCTAAAGAAAAGGAAAAAACTTGGGAACTTTGGATAATCTTAATATCTTTTGCATATAATTGGTCAATACGTTCATGTTCGTGAAGCATCTAATTCCCTCCAAATGAAAAAACTAATCGTATGTAGTATACTATTTTTGTTCAAAAGAACCAAGAGAACTTGTCAAATCGGTCTTTTTTAGGCATACTATAGGAACGAGAAGCAAAGAAAGGAAGAGGATATGTTCTATCGATTTATGCGCGGGCTCGTTAAAGTGATTTTAGCTGTTATCAATGGCAATGCCCGTTATGAAAATAAAGAAGTCTTACCAAAAGACGAGAATTACATACTTGTTGCACCACACCGCACTTGGTGGGACCCGTTGTATCTCGCTGTTGCTGCATCACCTAAATCGTTTAGTTTTATGGCGAAAGAAGAATTGTTCAAAAACCCTGTTTTACGATTCATCTTAACACGTTCGAATGCTTTCCCAGTCAAAAGAGACAATCCGGGACCAAGTGTGATCAAGACACCTGTCAAGATTCTAAAATCAACCGATCTAGGATTGATCATGTTTCCAAGTGGGACAAGACATGCGACCGAGTTGAAAGGTGGAATGGCGTTAATAGCCAAAATGGCCAAAGTAAAAATCGTTCCAGCTGTGTATCAAGGTCCTCTCACGCTAGGTGATCTATTCAAACGCAAACGAGTGATTGTTCGCTTTGGTGAACCGATCGACTTGTCAGATATCAAAAAAACTGACAAGGAAGGAATGGCAGAAATCGAGCGACGCACACAAGCTGCATTTGATAAACTAGACAAGGAAGTAAATCCTGATTTTAAATATGAGATCATAAAAAAGAATGAAACAGAATAATTGTTCTTTATTCGATGAGCGATAAAAGAAACGGATTGTCTAAGACACCGCTTCTTTATCGCTTTTTTTGTTATAAAACCGCCTTTTTGCAAGTGATTCTAGCTGTCATGTCCTTGATGGAAGTGTTATAATAGTAAGAAGGATATTTTTTTGAGGTGATGAGATGCGTTTTTTACATACAGCAGATTGGCATATAGGAAAAAAATTGCAGGGCTATGATTTACTTAAAGAGCAAGAACATGTACTATCTGAGATTCTAACGATTGCGAAAAAGGAAAAAGTGGATGCAATCGTTATTGCAGGTGATCTCTATGATCGAAGTATCCCAGCCGTAGAAGCCGTAGAGATGTTCAATCGGTTGATGATCGACTGGAACCTGAACGAAAAATTCCCGATTTTCGCTATCTCAGGAAACCATGATAGTAGTGTTCGATTATCTGCTGGCACGGAATGGTTCAGCCAAACAAAATTCTTTTTACACACACGATTTGCTGAATCTTTCCAACCTATCGACTATCAAAATACTCAATTTTTCTTATTGCCTTATTTTGAACCAATCTCCGCTAGAAGTTATTTTGAAGATGATACGATCCGTACGGTCCAACAAGCAATGGAAAAAGTGGTTGACCAGATGCAACTCGCTTTTGATCCTGCAAAAAAACAGGTGCTAGTCAGTCACTTTTTTGTGACAGGTAGTAAGAAATCAGATTCAGAAACAAAAATCGAAGTGGGTGGACTAGATGCGATTCCAGGCGGTCTATTGGAGCCATTTGATTATGTCGCTTTAGGACATCTTCATAATCAAGCAGCCTTGCAGCAAGAAAATGCTAGATACAGTGGTTCGCCACTTAAATTCTCACTTTCAGAGATCAATCAGAAAAAAGGTGTCTGGATCGTTGATCTAACTGACACCTTGGTGTTGGATTTTCAAGAAATCACACCTTTGTATGATATTGCTGAAGTAACTGCTAGTTTTAAAGAATTATTAGACCCAAGTTTTTACCATACGATCAACCGAGAAAATTATTTGCAGATTTATTTAAAAGATCGCGCAGTTATTCCTAACATGATGAACCAATTACGAGCAATCTATCCTCGAATACTTGGTGTCGAACGTGTCAATGGACGGCATCGTTCCACAAGCAAACGACAGACACTTGAAATCAAGCAACCAAAAAAACTCGCGGAAACGTTCTTTACTGAAATGGTGGATGAGCCAATGACAGAACAACAAATGAGCTGGTTAGAAGAAACGTTGCAAGAACTCACAGAAACGGAATGATCAAGTATGAAACCACAGACATTACGATTGAAAAATTTTGGCCCATTTATCGATGAAACGATTGATTTCTCAAAATTGACCCAAGCCGCCTTGTTTCTGATTACAGGAAAAACAGGGGCTGGCAAAACAACGATTTTTGATGGGATGACCTATGCGCTTTTTGGAGAAACATCTGGAAGGTTGCGGTCTGGCAAAGAGATGCGGTCATTATTTGCGACACCTGAAGACGAAACGAGTGTCCTTTTTTCGTTTGAACATCAACAGTTGCGGTATGAAGTCGAACGTAAGCCTGAACAATTGTTAGCTAAACGCAAGGGTGAGGGCATGAGAAAACAGGCGGCAAAAGTAAGTTTAACGATCTTTGATGAAAAAGGAAAAGAAATTCGACAATTAACAAAACGGAGTGAAGTCGATCAAGAAATCAAAGAACTATTGAATTTAGATGCGAAGCAATTTTCACAGATCGTCTTACTGCCGCAAGGAGAATTTCGGAATTTCTTGATTTCCTCTAGTAGTGAAAAAGAAACAGTTTTACGTAACTTATTCGGCACACAATTCTTTCAACGATTCACCGAACAATTGAAAGAAAAAGCCAAGAACAAGCAAAAAGAACTGGATCATTTGGAGCAAGAATTAGTCTTGTTGCAAAGACAATTTAGTTCCTATGAGGAGAAGCAACCGGCTGGTCTACAATCTTTTGAGACAGTGATCAATGAGTGGCAAGAGTATCAAAATCAAATTTCAACAAGGCTCGTATCAGAGCAAGAAGTATTAGAGCAACTGAAAGAAGAACAAAAAATCAGCGAGACAGATTACTATCAAGGGAAAAATCAAAAATCTGCTTATGAAGAAAAGCAACAATTATTGGCAGAACAACAAGCGCTCAATGAGCAACAGCAAGTGATCGAGGAGCACCAAAGATGGGTTTCTCATTATGAAGTCGCTCAGCAATTGCGCACCCCACTTGAACGTAGCCAAGAATACCAAGAATCACTTACCACACAGGAAAGTGAAAAACAGCAACTAATTATTGCGTTCAATAAGGTGGCAAGTGATTTACAGAAATGGCAAGAACAGGCGGACGTACGAGAAGATCTCGAACAAAAAATAGCAAAAATGAGTCAAACGCTCCAAGAAAAGCAACGATTGATCCCAGTGGCCGATACTTTTAGAGAAAAACAATCGGAACTTTCCGTAATGGAAAAAAAAGTCAGTGAATTACAGCAAGAAATCCAACAACTGGCAGATCAGCAATTGATCCTTCAAGAAAGACAACAAACGAGTCAAACCGTTTTAGCAACACAAGGGGAACTACAAGAAAAACAGTTGGTTTATGAACGGTTACGTTTAGAAGGGGAACGTTACTGTGAACAACAGCAACACCTTGCTCACCTTTACAAAGAACTAGTGAAAAATCATCAGTACTTTGAACAAACAACAGAGCAATTGGTAGAAAAACAACAATTACTTGAACAACAAACACACGATTTCAATCAATGGAAAAGCGACTGGGCAAAGCAACAAATTACTTATTTACAAACCCTATTGATACCTGGTGAACCTTGTCCAGTGTGTGGTGCAACGGAGCATCCATTGACACCGGATAATCGTGAATCAGTGCAGGAAAACTTAGCTGTACTTGAAGAAAAAATGGTCCAAGCAGAACAATCGATCGAAAAAACGCATCAGGAGATTGGTCGAAAAAAAGCAGAAATCGAAGAAATCAACCAACAGCTTGCTCGTTTAGGTCAACAACAAGTGGAAACGAGTCAACAGTTGGATCAACAAGCGATTTATTTGAACACAGAGTTAAAAGCCATCTTCCAAATAGACGCGCAAGAAGATATTGTTCGTGGGCTTGCGGAAATAGAGAAGACCCTCAATGCTCATTTAAAGGAAATCCAAAAAGCTGAAGAAGCCCAAGTAAGGATCATGGAAGAACTAGCAAGCAACCAAGAACAAAGTGAACAGTTAAAAGCTCAACAAACGCTCCATAATGAAAAAATCCAACGACTCCAAGGTGAGATAGCAGGATTAAGTCAACAATTAGGAACAGAAGACATTGATACTTTAGCAAAAGAAGCTGATCAATTAGTTGAACAGTTGATCAAGATGAAACAAGAGTTAGAAGAGCAAATGGCGCAAGGTGAAAAACTCCAACAAGAATCAGCTATTTTGACAACTAAAGTCGATACATTGACTGAACAAATCGAAAAGACAACTACTCAAGTTGAAAAAGAACAACGTAAAATCTCTAGTTTCTTGGAGCAACACCCTGATTTTTCCTCACAAGAAGAAATAGCAACGTTGTTAAAAGAAACAGCCACGTATGAAAATAGAAAAACAACGGTCAAGGAGTATCAAACGAAACAGCTGGTTCTTTCCACTCGCTTGGAACAACTGGAACATGTCACCTATGATGAAAAATACCAAGATTTGACAGTGTTGAGTGAACGAATCGAAAAAATCAAACAACACATTGAAGAGCAGCAACAATTGATCTATCACTTGCAGCAAGAACACCAAAACAATCAAAAAGTGATCATGGAATTTACCACATGTTATCAAAATAGTCAGGAACAACTAGATGAGTTGATCCAGTTGCAACAATTATCACAGACGATGAATGGTGAAAATCCTAAAAAGACAAGCATTGAACGTTATGTCTTGCAAGTTTATTTACAAGAAGTCTTGCAAGTCGCTAATGAACATCTGATACGATTGACAAAAAGCCGCTATCAGTTTGAATTAGATGAAGAAGTCGGTAGCTACCGCGGAAAGACTGGTCTGGAGATCAACGTGTACGATGATGAAGCAGGAACGACCAGAGGATCGCATACTTTATCCGGAGGCGAAAGCTTTATTGCTGCATTATCATTAGCTTTAGCCTTGGCAGAAGTGATTCAAGCGCAAGCTGGTGGGGTCACGATCGAAGCATTGTTTATTGACGAAGGGTTTGGTTCACTGGATGAAGAAGCCTTAGAAATGGCGATGGAAGCATTAGAAACAGTTGAAAGCGAAGGCAGGATGATCGGGATCATCAGCCATGTACGTGAGTTGAAAGAACGTGTCTTGCAACAAATACGAATTGATACAAAAGGTAGTGGACAGAGTGAAATACGCTACCATTTTGGTTAAGAAGGGAGATTGATAACAATGAAATGGAGTATTCCGGAAAAAGTCATTGCAAGAGGGCGTCAATATTTGCAAGAAGACCGTGTGTTATCGGTTGTCCCAGATCAAGAAGAAAATGTGTGGCATGCAGAGGTTTTAGGTAGTGAGCTGTATTTAGTTGATTTAGATGGTACAGCAAAAGAAATCGACTACTGTCAATGCCCATACTGGGAAGAACATCATTATTGCAAGCACACTGTTGCAGTAGAACTTTATTTACGATCGAAACAACTTTCTCGTATCATGCAGAAAGATCAAAAAATGATTGAACCAACGAAAAAGACCAGTGAAGGAGAACTATTGACAAAAGGATTTGCCCGATTAAAAGGGAAGACTTCTACTAAATCCTTGCAACCCTTAGTGATCGATTATCATGTCGAACAGATCGAAACCAATCAATACCATCCAGAACTTTCTATTTTGGCAGTGTATCTACGTGTGGGCTTTTTAGAAACACCTAAGAAAACATACATCGTAAAAAATATTTATGAGTTTCTACAGGCGTACACGGACGAGGAAAACTATACGGTCAATAAGCAGTATCAATTCCGTTTAGAGCATCGAGTTTTCCAACAAGAAGATCAACAACTACTGGATCTATTCGCAGGTATTGCACAGACGCAAACATTGTTAGGCGCAAACGGTGTCTTGGTAAAAGGGAAATTAGACAAGCGTTACTTACTTTTGCCAATCGATCAGTCGAAATCTTTGTTAGAGCGTATGAATCAATCGACACGTTTGAAACTACAGATCAATGATCAAACTTATCATGGCATCCAATTTTCAGACGATGCGAAACCGCTAAGTTTTCAAGTCAAGAAGAAAGAAACACAGTATCAACTGACTGCCGTAAGTGACTTTGATTTGTTTTTGTCTCACTACCAGTGGGGGATCAGACAAGGTACTATCTATCATTTGACTAAGCAGCAACAGACGATCTATTTGACTTGGAAACAACTGATGAAACGTTTTGAAGAGCCAGAAGTTGCCTTTCACAAAAAAGAATTGTCTTCTTTATTTAAAGAAATTTTACCACTTTTAGATCAGATAGGAACCGTTGCTATTGACGATGAAGTGACGGCAGAAGTCGCAGATATTCCAGTAGAGTTTGTCTTTGTTTTTAAAAAAATGAAAGGGCAAATCCAAGCAAGAATCGATTTTGTATATGGAGATGTTGTGTTCTCCACAGATGAACGACATGAAACGCTTGCTGAGCAAACTACCGAAATATTGAGAGATACGGCGCAAGAACAGCGGGTCCTTGATTTGTTTCGTATGTACCGTTACCGGAAAAATAAAACGGGCTACGAACGTCCATTACCAGAAGGTGAAGCATTGTATCAGTTTTTCCGGACAGAATTAGCTGTTTTTCGTCAATTTGGAGAAGTCCGTATAGGAAAAAAATTACGGGAATTATATCTAGACGCACAAAAACACCAACCACAGATCGAAGTAGAAGAAACAGGATCATGGCTAGATATCCGCTTTGATGTCACAGGAATCAACGAGCATGAAATCGACAATGTTTTGCAGAGTCTGTTAAGAAATGATTCATTTTATACCTTAGAAAGTGGACAGGTATTATCGTTTGATTCAGAAGAATTCCAACAAACAAGCAAAATCCTACAACAGTTCAGAGATACGATCCGTTCAGACGATGGCGTTATCCAAGTGCCAAAAAATCAAGGGTTGATGATCAAAGAACAATTTACGGGAAGTAATGCTAGTTTTGGCGATTCTTTCCAACAAATGACTCAAGACTTGATCGATCCTACGAATTACGAAGCTACTTTACCAAAGAATTTGCAAGCTGAGCTTAGAGACTATCAGAAGCAAGGCTTCCAATGGTTGAAAATGTTAGGTCATTATCAGTTTGGTGGCATTTTAGCTGATGAAATGGGTCTAGGGAAAACGCTGCAGACCATTGCTTTTCTGCTTTCGGAGAAAGAAGAAAAAGGTTCATTGGACGCCTTGATCGTAGCACCGGCGAGTTTGATCTATAACTGGCAAGCCGAAGTGAAAAAATTTGCTCCCTCATTGAGTGTCCAAGTGATCAATGGCAATAAGAAAGAGCGAGAAACTTTGTTAGCTGAAAAAGTAGATATTCGTGTTACTTCTTATGCGAGCTTACGTCAGGATCTTTCAGAATATCAATCATCGACGATTAATTATTTAGTCTTAGATGAAGCGCAAATGGTGAAAAATAGCAGCACAAAGACTGCTCAAGCTTTACGAGAGTTGCATATTCCACAGCGGTTTGCTTTGAGTGGGACACCAATCGAAAATAGCCTTGAAGAACTATGGTCACTATTTGCTACGATCATGCCAGGGTTCTTTCCGAATCGGACACGTTTTAGAGAATTGACGACAGATGAAATCGCGCAAATGATCCGACCTTTTGTCTTAAGACGAGATAAGCAAACAGTTCTCAAAGATTTACCAGAAAAAACTGAAATGAATCTTTATTCTGCGTTGACGGAAGAACAAAAAACAGTGTACCTTGCTTATTTGAGACAAATGCGTGAAGAAGTATCAGCTATGGATTCAGAGTCATTCAAAAAGAATCGGATCGGCATCTTGGCAGGACTGACACGTTTACGTCAAATTTGTTGTGATCCTCGTTTGTTTGTAGAAGACTACCAAGGTGGATCAGGTAAGTTAGAACAAGTAAAAGATTTATTACTAGCTGCAAAAGAAAATAACCGTCGTGTCCTGTTGTTCTCCCAATTTACGGGTATGTTGACGATCCTTCAAGAGGAATTAGCTGAGTTAGGGCTAAGTACCTTTTATTTACGAGGAAGTACAAAGGCACAAGATCGTTTAACCATGGTCGATGCTTTCAACGCGGGTGAAAAAGATGTCTTTCTTATTTCACTTAAAGCAGGAGGGACTGGATTAAATCTAACTGGCGCAGATACAGTCATCCTTTATGATTTATGGTGGAATCCAGCGATCGAAGAACAAGCTGCTGGAAGAGCCCATCGTATTGGACAAAAAAATGTTGTTGAAGTATGGCGAATGATTGCTGAAGGAACAATCGAAGAACGAATGGATTCTTTACAGCAAGAAAAACGGGAATTATTCCAAAAAGTGATTCAAGGAAACGAAGAACAATTGACGAAATTAACAGAAGACGATATTCGTTTGATTCTAAGTATTGGTGAAAATGACGAATAAAGTGTAAAGATCATTTATTGAGTAATTACTCTCCTATACAGGAACCAGTAAATAAGCCAAGGAAGATAGCCTCGCAAATCTGCGCAGTTATCTTCCTTGTTTTTTTCTTGTTTATTTATTCGCAGATGCTTATTTGATCAGACAAGCTGAGCCTCTCCTACAGCAGTTTTTATAGCGGATAGTAGTTGATCGAATTCGTTGATCTCTACATCACACACCGGACGCTCGTTGATGGAACGCTTGCGGTGATTGAACCATAACGTCTGCCAATTGGCACTCTTAGCACCTAACACATCGTTTTCGTAATTATCGCCAACGTATAGTGTTTCATTAGGTGACATATTGAAAGTTTTCTCGGCTAATTGGAAGATTTCCTTTTCTGGTTTTTGAAAGCCAGTTGCTTGAGAAACTAGCATACAATCAGCAGGAATCCAATTTGTTAATTGAAGTTGATTTAATTTTTTTGTTTGATGATCAGTTGGTCCATTGGTGATGATCCCTAATGGAATATTTTTTTCTTTAAGAAAATCAAGTGTTTTTTTTACTTCAGGATGAAGAGAGATATTTGCTAGTTCCTCTTCGTAGACTTCTTGGAAAACTAAGCATTTTTCATCAGAGATAGGTGAATAACCTAGATCGATCAAGGACTGACTAATGCGGTGTGCACGCATATAATCAAGTGTCCATTCTCCAGCCATGACTTTTGGAAAATTCTCATCGCTGTGATGGCGGAAACGGATATATAATCCATGCATATCTTCTTCTGTTACTTGAGGTACCACACTTTTAACTGAATTCTTAAATGGTTGTTGCTGATCATACATTGTATCGTCAACATCAAATACAACTGATTTAATCAAATTATTACACGCCTTTCAAAATTCTATCTTTTCACAAATCCTCGCTTATTGTATCAAAAAAAAGCCAAGAAAAACGTTGGAATTTAAAGGTTTTTATTACTATATTTCTAATTACTTGACAGAATAAGGTTTGTGTATTTTAGTTTTTTTAACTAAAAATAATTAATTTTATTATAAAGAAATCTACAAATCTATTTCGACTTTGTCAAATGAATTATAATAGTAAAAATAAATAGAACAAAAGATAATTTGTTTTTTTAATACAGAAAAAATAAAATTAGTAAAATATAAAATAACGTCAGTGTGTAAGATAACGAGTGATTTTTCACTTCTTCAAAGAGGTTGTGGGTAAGATCAATTTTATTGTGGCTCTAAAATCAACATTTTATTAGTTTTACATATTTTCTGAGTTTTTTAAATTGTCTGTTATTAAAATAAATAAAAAACATTAAATGCGAAAAAAGCGTTCTCATTTTTTTACTTTTGGAAAAGATTAGTACAGTTTTAGATGCTGTGTTATGTGTTTGTAATATTGTAAAAGTATTTGAAAACTCTAATTTTTTAACTGATAATAAAGTAGAAACCTTGGTTTAACTGTATATCTATCTTAGATAACTTTCATTTTTTTAAAAAATAATTTTAAAAAAAGCTAGCTATTTAAATGTTGATTAGGTATAATAGAAACAGATGGAAGATATTCAGGATCTTCTGTTACAAAAATGTGGCTATAATCACAAAAAGGAGTGATGCACGTTGTTAACACTATATACTTCCCCAAGTTGTACTTCCTGCAGAAAGGCTCGTGCGTGGTTGCAAGAGCATCAGATTCCATTTGTAGAGCGAAATATTTTTTCAGAACCTCTTAATAGTTCTGAATTAAAAGCAATTTTACAAATGACGGAAGACGGAACAGAAGAAATTATTTCTACCCGTTCAAAAGTTTTCCAAAAATTAAATATGGATCTTGATGAGTTACCATTACAAGAACTTTTAGAGCTTGTACAAAACAATCCTGGTTTGTTACGTAGACCAATTATGATCGATAACAAACGTCTACAAGTCGGCTTTAATGAAGATGAAATCCGTCGTTTCTTACCACGAGATGTTCGTCAATTAGAATTACGTCAAGCCCAGCTAATGGCTGGTTTATAGAAAACGCAGAATGAAACTTAGGAGGATGTGATGTCTTCCTGAGTTTTTTTTATTAAAATAGATTGTGTTTTTTGAGGACTTAATGATTTTTTCTTTACATTTATTCTTATTTCGCTACAATTAACCTATATGGATAGTTGGGATAAAGTGAGGTGTAGCAAATGGAAATGGAACATATCAATGAGAATACGATTCGTGTAATGATCGGTCATGAGGATCTAGAAGAACGTGGGGTCTCATTTTTAGATTTATTAGGTAACCACAGAGAAATAGAAAACTTTTTTTATAGTATTTTAGAAGAAGTGGATATTGAAGAGGAGTTCCAAAGTAGCGAAGCTGTCACTTTCCAAGTTTTGCCAAAAGGGGATGGCCTAGAACTGTTTATCAGTAAGAATATGCCAGACGAAGAGATAGGTCAAAACAATGAATCGACGTTGAATAGCGCAGATGTTAGTGAGTTTCTTCAAGGCCAAATGCTTGCGAATGAAGAGGAAAGCGACTTAACAGAATCAACTACTGCAAGTGAACAACGAGCAATCTTTGTATTCAGTGATTTTGAGCAAGTGATCCAGCTTGCGAATGATGTTCAATTAGAATCTGCTTGGACAGATCTATACCAATTAGAAGAACGTTATTATTTAGTTGTTCACTTTTGGATGGAAAATCTAAATCAAACAGATGTTGAAAATCAATATGCACGTATTTTAGAATTTGCTGAAAAAAGTGCACGAACCCCTGAAGCATTGAACGAATACGGACAGCAATTGATGGAACGTAATGCTCTGGAACGAGTAAAATTTTATTTTGAATAAAGCGTAGGATAAAAATACCTAGCGATAGTCGAAATCGCTAGGTATGTTTTGTCGAGGGTCTCAACATTCGTTGAGACTTTTTTTGTTGGCGTATTTACCCAGTGAAAGGGAGTGAGTCGATGCTGCTCGCCAAAGACAAAGAAGGGTCTGTTTTTTTAGCAACTGATGCAACAAAAGAGTGCGATTACTATTGTCCAAAATGTGGGAATCAAGTATTTTTAAAAAGAGGAATGAAGAGGGTCGCCCATTTTTCTCATCGCGATACTCCAGACTGCCAAGTGTTTAGTGAGGCGGAATCTAAAGAACATCTTTATTTAAAAACACAATGTTTTCAATGGTTGAAGAAGAGTTATCCAAGAGTAGAAATGGAAGGTTATTTATCGCAACTGATGCAACGTCCGGATATTTTGGTTGGTCATCATGCGTTTGAGATCCAATGCTCTCCATTGTCTTATGAGCGAATGATTGAAAGAACGATCAATTACAAAGCAAATGAGTACATTGTTTGGTGGCTATTAGGAATGAAATTTTTCAAAAAGAACGATCGGTTAAGTTTAGAAAAAAAGTTTTGCTACTACGACGATTTACGACAGCTCCACTTTTGGCAAATCGACTGGTCCACGCAAAAGGTTTACTTATATAGTCAGATCCTCACAGATTTATCGGGGAAAATCAGCTTTGAACGATTTTCTTGGTCTTTTTTTGAAAAGGAACTATTGACGATATTAGAAGTCGAAAGTGGCACATTACGAAAAATGCCAAGCTCTCCTTCCGTGAAAACAAAAGACTGGTTAGCAAAACAAATCATTCGAAAAAATAAAAAGGTATTAGGAGTACAAGAACAGTGCTACCTAAGAAAGAAGCATGTGCTTTATCTTGAGTCATGGATCTATGAAAACAGTGATTTCTTTTGCTTTTTTTCTGAACAAGTATTCTTTTATCGCTTGCTGTTTTCACAGATGAAATGCCAAGAGAGTGATAAGAAAACAAGTTCTTTCGATAAGTGGTATCAGGAAATCAAGGAATATAAAAATGAGTGGTTATTTCCTTTGATTGATGAGGAAAAAATATATCGCTTATTTTATGAAGAGTGTAAACGTTTAGTACAAAAATAATAATCAGTGAAGAATTCCATATACAAAACATGAAAGAGTTATGATAAACTCAAAAGAGTAAGTAAAAAAGTAACTATTATTTTTTATTCAGAAAAGCATAGTTGCAAAGATGAACAAAAGGAGTGGAACAGATGAGCGAAACAACGAAGTTACCAAATAGAGAAGATTTGCCTGAGAAATTGACATGGGATCTAACACCAATCTTTTCAAGCGATCAAGAATTTGATAAAAAGTACGAAGAATTGACTGAAGAATTAAAAAATTCTGAGCATTATAAAGGAACATTAGGTAATGGAGCAACAGCATTTTTGGAGGCGCTTGAATTTGTCTTAACAATGTATCGTAAAGTTGAGCTTATTTATGTCTATTCCCATTTAAAAAATGACCAAGATACGACAAATACGACGTATCAAGCATTGTATGCTCGCGCTGGAAGTTTACTTTCAAAAGTGAGTGAAGCAATTGCTTGGTATGAGCCAGAAGTATTGCAACTTTCTGATGAGCAAATTTGGCAATATTTTGAAGAAGAACCAAAATTAGAAGTTTATCGTCATTATGTCAAACAAATGGTTGATAACCGCTCGCACATTTTATCAGCAGATCAAGAGGCATTACTTGCTGGAGCCGGAGAAATCTTTGGTGCTTCAAGTGGTACTTTTGCAGTTTTGAATAATGCTGATTTAGAGTTCCCAACAATCACTGGTGAGAATGGTGAAAAGATCCAATTATCGCATGGTGTATATGGTCAATTATTAGAAAGCACCAATCGCGAAGTACGTGAAGCGGCCTTCAAAGGGCTATACAGCGTATATGCACAATTTAGAAACACCTTTGCTTCCACACTTGGAACACATATCAAAGGGCACAACTTCAAAGCAAAAGCACGTCAATACGCTTCTGCCAGAGAAGCCGCATTGAGCAATAACCATATTCCTGAAAGTGTGTATGATACTTTAGTTACTGTCGTGAACAAACATTTGCCGTTATTGCATCGATATATGGAACTACGTAAACGACTATTAAACGTAGATACATTACACATGTATGATCTATATACGCCAGTATTAGGTGAAGCACCAATCAAATTTACGTATGAAGAAGCAGTAGAAAAAGCGATCGAATCACTTGCGCCAATGGGAGAAGAATATCTTGCTGTCGTAAAAGAAGCATTTTCAAACCGTTGGATCGATGTAGTCGAGAATAAAGGAAAACGAAGTGGCGCTTATTCTTCTGGTAGTTATGATACCAACCCTTACATTCTGATGAACTGGCATGATACGTTGGATCAACTATTCACTTTGGTCCATGAAATGGGACATAGTGTCCACAGCTATTTCACACGTTCGAATCAACCTTTCGTCTACGGCGATTACTCAATCTTCTTAGCCGAGATTGCGTCAACAACAAATGAAAATATTTTGACCGAACATTTATTAGCGACCGAAGAAGATCCTCGGGTTCGTGCCTATGTCTTGAATCATTATTTAGATGGTTTTAAAGGAACAATCTTCCGTCAAACACAATTTGCAGAGTTTGAACACTTCATGCACCAAGAAGATGCAAAAGGAACACCTTTGACGAGTGAGTACCTAAGTGAAAGTTATGGCGAATTAAATGCTAAGTATTATGGTCCGGCTGTTGAAAAAGATCCAGAAATCAAAGATGAATGGGCACGTATCCCGCATTTCTACTATAATTATTATGTCTATCAATACTCAACAGGATTTTCTGCTGCATCTGCTTTAGCGAAGAAAATCTGGGAGAAAGAACCAGGCGCATTAGATGCTTACCTAACGTATCTAAAAGCAGGAAACAGCGATTATCCAGTAGAAGTAATGAAGAAAGCTGGTGTGGACATGACTCAAGCAGCTTATATTGAAGATGCAATGGCCGTGTTTGAACAACGATTAAATGAATTAGAAGCATTAGTGGAAGAATTATAGAAATCGTGTGTTGAGTGATCTATTGATCGAATCTTTTTAGATTCGTTCTGATACTACCAAAAACCGGAAAAGTGTGTGAGTTTCTCACTCAACGCTTTTCCGGTTTTTACTGTTAAAAATAACATGAAAATTCAAAAATTAAGGTTTAGATTTTCGGTTTATAGTATACTGACAGGGATAGTATAGTTTGTGCGGTGGCTAGCCTTAAGAAAAGAGGTGATGCCTATGTTGATCTGTGGCTTTCTCCTAGAAAGGAATAAGCATGTCTGTGTTTGAGGCATTGATGTTTGCATTGTCATTTGCAACATTGGTCTTGATCGTCAGCGACAAAGACAACAAAAAATAACCGCCACTTAAACTTTGGATGGTTTAACGGTTATTTTTTGAATCAATATTAAGCTAGCCATTGTTTTGAACGATACTATCTGAAGGGGAGCTGTGATAAAGCTCCTCTTTTCAAAACTATGATACCATAGCGAGTACATAAAAGCGAGTTCAATTTCTTTTGTTCTGATAGAGAAACAAAAGAGGTTAAAATAGCAATACAATAAATAACAAAAAAATCTGAAAATTAAGGTTTGGATTTTCGGTTTATAGTATACTGACAGAGATAGTAAAGTTGATGCGGTGGCTAGCCTTAAGAAAAGAGGTGATGCCTATGTTGATCTGTGGCTTTCTCCTAGAAAGGAATAAGCATGTCTGTGTTTGAGGCATTGATGTTTGCATTGTCATTTGCAACATTGGTCTTGATCGTCAACGACAAAGACAACAAAAAATAACCGCCACTTAAACTTTGGAAGGTTTAACGGTTATTTTTTGTAACTGAAATAAACTAGCCACCAGTCAAACGGTGCTATCTGGAGAGAGAGTTGTTGATGCAACGCTCTCTTTTCAAAGTTATGATACCATAGCGAGTATATAAAAGCGAGTTCAATTTCTTTTGTTCTGATAGAAAAACAAAAAAGGTGGAAATAGCAATACAAAAAATAACAAAAAAATCTAAAAATTAAGGTTTGGATTTTCGGTTTATAGTATACTGACAGAGATAGTAAAGTTGATGCGGTGGCTAGCCTTAAGAAAAGAGGTGATGCCTATGTTGATCTGTGGCTTTCTCCTAGAAAGGAATAAGCATGTCTGTGTTTGAGGCATTAATGTTTGCATTGTCATTTGCAACATTGGTCTTGATCGTCAGCGACAAAGACAACAAAAAATAACCGCTCCTTAAACTCTGACCAGTTTAACGGTTATTTTTTGAATCGATATTAAGCTAGCCATTGTTTTGAACGATACTATCTGAAGGGGAGCTGTGATACAGCTCCTCTTTTCAAAACTATGATACCATAGCGAGTATATAAAAGCGAGTTCAATTTCTTTTGTTCTGATAGAAAAACAAAAAAGGTGAAAATAGCAATACAATAAATAACAAAAAAATCTAAAAATTAAGGTTTGTATTTTGGGTTTATAGTATACTGACAAGGATAGTAAAGTTGATGCGGTGGCTAGACTTAAGAAAAGAGGTAATGCCTATGTTGATCTGTGGCTTTCTCCTAGAAAGGAATAAGCATGTCTGTGTTTGAGTCATTGATGTTTGCATTGTCATTTGCAACATTGGTCTTGATCGTCAGCGACAAGGACAACAAAAAATAACCGCTCCTTAAACTTTGGCGAGTTTAACGGTTATTTTCTGTAACTAACCAAGCTAGCCACCAGTCAAACGGTGCTATCTGGAGAGAGAGTTGTTGATGCAACGCTCTCTTTTCAAAGTCATGATACCATAGTGAGTACATAAAAGCGAGTTCATTTTCTTCCGTCTTATTGGTAAAAGATTGGTTATAATTGTTTTTATTTGACTTGGAGTTGGCTCAAGGGGATATACTAGAAGCAATCAATCTAAGGAGTGGAAGCGATGAAAGCAACAGTATTTTTAGAACCAGGAAAGATGGCTATCAAAGAAATGCCTAAGCCAGAATTGAACCAAGAGAATGAAGCAATCATTCGTGTGGTACGCGCAAGTGTATGTGGTTCTGATTTATGGTGGTATCGTGGCATCTCTAAAAAAGAACCAGGGTCTGCTGCGGGACATGAAGCGATTGGTATCGTAGAAGAGGTAGCAGAAGGTGTTACAAATGTTCAACCGGGTGATTTTGTGATTGTGCCTTTTACCCATGGTTGCGGGGAATGTGAGGCTTGTTTAGCTGGGTTTGATGGCGATTGTTTATCAGATACTTCAGGTTCAACAGGCTATCAGGCAGAGTATATTCGTTATCGCAACGCAAATTGGGGATTAGTAAAAATCCCTGGTAAACCAGAAGATTATTCCGATGATATGTTAAATTCCTTTGTTACGTTGGCGGATGTGATGGCGACTGGCTATCATGCAGCAGTGAGTGCTGAGGTGAAAGAAGGAGATACAGTTGTTGTGATCGGAGACGGAGCTGTAGGTTTATGCGGAGTAATTGGAGCAAAATTGTTAGGCGCATCAAAAATCATTGCGATGAGTCGCCATGAAGACCGTCAACAGCTAGCTTTGACATTTGGAGCAACGGATATCATTGCGGCTCGTGGAGAAGAAGCAATCGCTGAGGTCATGAAATTAACAGGTGCTGGCGCAGATGCAGTGTTAGAGTGTGTAGGAACGCAACAAGCGGTTGAAACGGCAGTAAAAGTTGGTCGACCAGGTGCAGTTGTTGGGCGTGTAGGGGTTCCTCACGTAGATGAGTTGGATACGAACGCTTTGTTTTATCGTAATATCGGCTTACGTGGAGGGATTGCGGCTGTGACGACTCACGACCGAGCTTCACTATTAGAAGCAGTCTTATCAAATAAAATCGAACCAGGTAAAGTCTTTACGCAACAATTCGAGTTAGATCAAGTTCAAGCTGCTTATGAGGCAATGGATGAACGAAAAGCAATCAAATCATTATTAGTTATGTGATGGTTCCTCTGTTCGTCAAGTGAGAGGAAATCATTCTTTTCTCCATCCTTCAAGAATTGAAGGATGGTTTTTCAGAAATTTGATGTCTGTCACGCTTTTAAAATCGTTTGTCAAACGGTTTCAATCATGATAAAATAAATGTAATTAGAGAAAAGGAGCGATGTGACATGTGGTTGTTTTATTTGGATCAAGTATTTTTAAACAATTAATTGAATCGTTTAAAAACAACTTGTAAATGACAATTCACGGGAACTTTGCTGTTTTTCTATGCTTTTTTAGCATGGACAAAATTCTTGAAGAAGCAGTCTTTCACAGGCTGCTTCTTTTTTGTGTTTCCGTCAAAAGGATGTTCATTTGCACAGAAGGAGTGCAAACAATGGAAACATTAGCAATACAATTAAAAGATATTGAGATTACGTATAACGGAAAAGAAGTATTAACAATCAATGAGCAAGCGATTTATGAGAATGCGCGGATCGGTATCGTCGGAGATAATGGTAGCGGGAAATCGACGTTACTTAAATTGTTGGCTAGAGAAATCATTCCAGAAAAAGGAAGAATAGATCGAAGGGTTGATTTTAAATATTTTGCACAGATCGATACCCTTGATCAGCATCCAGTCGAAGAAATCGATTTTGAGTTACTCAGCCGTTTCCGAGTTCCCAATCAAATGGCTCACTTTAGTGGTGGTGAAGAAACGAAATATCGTTTGGCACAAGTATTATCTACGTATACGACAGGTTTGTTGTTAGATGAACCAACCACTCATTTAGATCAACGAAGCGTACAAATGTTGATTGAAGAACTTCGGTATTATTATGGAACCTTAGTTTTTGTTAGCCATGATCGCTTGTTTCTCAATGAATTAGCTGACAAAATATGGGAAGTATCGGGACATACGATCAAAGAATATACAGGGAATTATGATGATTATCTAAAGCAAAAAGAACAAGAAGTAATTGCTCAAGAAAGAGCGCATGATGACTATTTGAGAGAACGTAAAAAATTAGAAAACAGCATGATCAAAAAAGAGCAACAAGCCAAAAAAATGGCACAATCTTCCAATCAAAAAAGCAGAAGTAATAAAAATAGTCGGAAACCTGATCGTTTGTCAGGAACAAAACAAAAAGAAAGTGGTCAAAAAGGTATAATGAAAGCGGCGAAGTCAATGGAGAAACGTTTAGAAAAATTAACGGCAGTCGCAAGAGTAAAAAAAAAGCATCCGATTGATTTCCCGCAGTCAGAAACAACTGTTTTACACAATAAGTTCCCAGTCGTAGGTGAATCAGTGACGATCCATTACGGTGAAAAAATTCTGCTTGATGAAGTTAACTTTGCCTTCGCACTAGGGGAAAATATCGCGATTATTGGATCGAATGGCAGTGGGAAATCTAGTTTATTACGACACATCTTACAGCAAAAAAATGGAGTGAAGCTTAGTCCCAAAGTTACTTTTGCTGTCTATGAGCAAATGGATTATCACTATATTGTAGATATGACTGTCCTACAGTATTTGATGCGTCAGACCGAATATCCAGAAAGTTTGATTCGAAGTATGCTACACCATTTAAGCTTTTCACCGGAGGCTATCCAACAATCAGTTTGTTCGTTAAGTGGAGGAGAAGCTACACGGCTGTCACTAGCAACCTTGTTTGCTAAGCCTTCCAACGTATTGATTCTAGATGAACCGACTAATTTTATTGATCTGCGGACAATGAATGCGCTAGAGTATTTTTTGAAACAATATCATGGAACTGTTTTGTTTACTTCGCATGATCCCTATTTTGTTCAACAAGTGGCAGATCAAGTCTATGAAATAAAGGATCGAAAACTGATTCGACGAGATTGAATCAGCGTAAAACGAGTTTACTGTTGTTGCTAAGCGAGCGTCAAAGGGAGTGCCAAAAATAGGTAACTGAAATAAGCAGTGAAATCCGGAAATCGTTTTTCCTATTTTTGGATTTCGCTGTTTATTTTTGTAAGAATTTATTTCTGGCGAGTTACCTTTTTTATTTTAATTTTAATACACGCATGCGCCACTGACTTTGTTCGGTCCATCGAAATGGAAAAAGCACGAGTCAAATTGCGCTGAAGTGTGATAGCGTTTCCAAGGAAAAGTCATTATAGTTGAAATGGGGGGACAGGAATGATCAATTACCGCTTGAGTTATCTGTTTGAGGAAACGAACAGACAAAAATTGATAAAACTGACGAACTTGGAGGAAGAGACTCTAAAAATAGAATTAACAAAAATCAATCATTTTTGTGAAAAAAAGTTAGGGCAAAAAATAAACATTTCTGGAGAGGAGGTACGGGTTCCGGAGGTGATTCGGCGACGATGGTCTGAAGTCCTCTTTGAAGTGTCAAAACAGGAACTGTATTTTTCGGAAGAGGAAAGACAAGCCATGATCTATCTTCTTGCCTTTTCGATGGTTGATGACTTATCTGTTTATTATTTTCAAGAATTATTCAATGTAAGTAAGAATACAGTTTTAAAAGATGTCAGAAATTTAAGAATGAAACTTCAAGAAGAAGACATTCGCCTGATTTATTCTAGAAAAAAAGGCTTCTACATAGATGGCGCTGAACTTGATGTTCGCCGCTTAGCTTATTCAACTGTAGGAGTACTAACAGACACCAAGAACGGCCACTGGTTACTTTTTGAGGGGATCTATGGCATTTCTAGAACGAATTATGTTGTGGTGAGAGACCGCCTGCTTCGTATTTTAGAGGAATTTGATTTAATCATCGTTCCTAGTCGTTTTGAGGAAATGTTGTATTTTATTAGTTTTTTATTGTCACGGATCACAAAAAAAGCAGTTTTTCTAACTGAAAAAGACAAAGAGATGCTGACCTCTTTGAATGTCTATCAAGCAAGCAAAAAATTTTTAATAGATTTTGGTCAAATCAAAAATCAAGTAGAAGAAGAATGTTATTTGGCTGTGCTGTTAAAGACTGTCTTACAAGGCGATATCGAGGATCATTCTGTAGAATTTTTATTGGAATGTGCAAGAGAGGTCATCCATGAGATGGAACGTTTATCCGCTGTCCGTTTTGTGGACTAT
Organism: Enterococcus sp. 1001283B150225_161107_E12; assembly: GCF_015556925.1. Lineage (NCBI taxonomy): Bacteria > Bacillati > Bacillota > Bacilli > Lactobacillales > Enterococcaceae > Enterococcus > Enterococcus sp. 1001283B150225_161107_E12. The sequence continues at coordinate 73,897 of NZ_JADNNI010000013.1, forward strand.
CGGAAATTATTGATGAATTTCTTTTATCATCTTGTTCCCGCTTATTTTCGTATCCGCTATCGATTCACATTGAATAATGTGTTGATCGATGAAATCAAAACCCAATATCGAGAATTATTTGAATTGACTCGTTTAGCGCTTTATCCGCTCAAACAATTAGTTGGCGAGATTCCTGATACAGAAATTGGTTATTTTACGATTTTATTTGGTGGAGAGATCAGAAAACAAAAAGAGCGACATGATTACCAAAGATTAAAGGCGATGATCGTCTGTCCTAGTGGCATCAGCTCTGGCTTGATCATGGAATCGGAATTACAAGAGCTATTTCCACAAATCGAATTTTTGCCGGCACGATCAACAGAAGAATATCAGATGCTTCGTTTTTCGGAAGACATTGATATGGTGTTTTCCAGTGTCCCACTAAAAACACCGGTGACCAGTTATGTTGTGAAACCCATCATGACTCCTTTAGAAAAAAATGAATTAGTCAAAAAGGTCCAACAAGCATTTTATGTTTCAGGAAGAGGTGTGCATTCGATCGAAGAAATTTTGGAAGTGATTTTTCCATATATTGATTTGAAAGAAGGCATGACGAAGAGGAAACTGCGACAGATTGTCGAGAGAAAAATAAACAAAGAATTGAACAGAAGGGAAGATCAACGGCCGATGTTATCAGAATTATTAACAAAAGAAACCATACAATTTACGGACAAACAACTGACATGGCAAGAAGCCATCACCGAGGCAGCTCAGCCTTTGTTAACGACCAATAAAATCGAAGAAAAGTATGTGGGGGCGATGATCGAAAAGGTCATTGAACATGGGCCCTTTATCCATATTGGAAAAGGAATTGCTTTACCTCATGCACGACCAGAAGATGGCGTAAAAGAAATTGGGATGTCTTTACTGAAGGTAACTGATCCAGTCTTGTTGAGCGATGATGAAAAGCATCCTATCCAGTTATTTATCTGCCTAGCCGCGGTGGACAACGAGATGCACTTGAAAGCTTTAGCTAGCTTGACGAAAATTTTGTCGAATAAAGAACGTTTAGCGTCATTACTCGAAGCGAAAGATGTAGAAGAAATCATCCATGTGATCAAAGAAGGAGAAGATGAAAAATGAAATTTGCAGCAGTATGTGGTTCAGGATTAGGATCAAGTTTTATGGTGGAGATGAATATCAATTCAGTATTAAGTGATCTAGGGGTAAGTGGAGTGGAAGTTGCTCATTACGATCTAGGAAGTGCAGCACCAGAATTAGCAGATGTCTTTTTTATTGGTAGAGATTTAGCAGATAGCGCACAACATTTAGGTGAGATCGTCGTATTGGAGAGTATCATCGATCTAGATGAATTGAAAGAAAAAGTAGCGGAGACATGTAGACAAAAAGGATTACTATAAAAAATTTTTTGGGGGAGGAAAAATAAATGAATAGTATTTTAGATCTATTGATCGATATTGCGAGTACACCAGCAATCTTAGTGGCATTGATTGCTGTATTGGGGAATATGTTGCAGAAAAAAGATGTGGCAACGACTGTTAAAGGCGGAATCAAGACTTTTGTAGGATTTCTGGTTGTGACAGCTGGTGCAGGAGTCATAGAAAGTTCGTTGGCGCCATTTGGAGAAATGTTCCAAGTCGCATTCAATATGCAAGGAGTTGTTCCTAATAACGAAGCTATCGTAGCGTTAGCTCTAACTACCTATGGAACATATACAGCACTTATTATGTTAGCGGGAATGGCATTCAATATTTTGATTGCGAGAATCACTCGGTACAAATACATTTATTTGACAGGGCATGCAACGTTATACATGGCATGTATGATTGCAGTCATTTTAAGTGTAACAGGCATGAGTACGTTTAGTCTGGTTTTATTCGGTGGGTTAGCGCTAGGCATCTGTAATACGATTTTTCCAGCAATCGCACAACCGTTTACACGTCAAATCACAAAAAATGACTCTGTAGCTTTAGGTCATACAGGGAACTTTGGCTACGCATTGAGTGGTTTGATCGGTAAGTATGTTGGAAATAAAGAAAAATCAACAGAAGACATCAATTTTCCTAAAGGGTTAGCTTTTTTACGTGACTCAACAGTGAGTATCACGATTACGATGGCAATCGTCTATGTGATCGTTGCGTTGTTTGCCGGAAGTGACTATATTACTACCACATTGAGCGATGGCACGAATTATATTATTTATGCTTTACAACAAGCGGGTTCATTTGCCGCAGGTGTTTTTGTGATCTTAGCCGGTGTACGTTTGATTTTAGCTGAAATCGTTCCTGCATTTAAAGGAATCTCTGAAAAATTAGTACCGAATTCGATTCCAGCGTTGGATTGTCCAATCGTGTTCCCTTATGCACCAAATGCCGTATTGATTGGCTTTTTAACAAGTTTTGTTGGTGGATTAGTTAGTTTAGTGATCATGGTCTTTACCGGGACAACAGTGATCATTCCTGGCGTAGTTCCTCATTTCTTCTGTGGCGCGACAGCCGGTGTTTATGGAAATGCCACTGGGGGCGTACGTGGCGCGGTCATCGGTTCCTTTGTCCACGGGATCATCATTAGCTTCATGCCGATCTTGTTGATGCCAGTAATGGGCGATCTTGGGTTCCAAGGTTCGACTTTCTCAGATACAGATTATGGTGTTTCAGGGATCTTTTTAGGAAACTTAGCAAATATGGGCGGACAAATTGCAGTTATTTCTGGTGTGGTCGCTGTACTTGCTGTTTTGATCGGTTTGACACTTTTAAAGAAAAGTAAAAAATCAGATACAGTCGCAGAGTAAGGGGGTATCATTTTGACCATCAAAGAAGAGAAACTAAAAGAACTGGAATTATTAGCAACTAAAATACGATTAGATACATTGATCAGTATCAAACATATGGGGCAAGGGCATTTAGGTGGTTCATTTTCGATCGTTGAGTTGTTAGCCGTCTTATACGGTAAACAGATGAAGATCGATCCTAAAAATCCACAATGGGAAGAACGTGATCGGTTGGTTTTATCTAAAGGACACGCAGGAGCTGGATTATACAGTGCTTTAGCAAATGTTGGTTATTTTGACAAAGAATGGTTACTGACGATCAATGAAGGTGGAACAAGACTGCCTTCTCATCCGGATCGCCAAAAAACACCTGGTGTTGATGCAACTACGGGTTCTTTAGGTCAAGGGACTTCAATAGCTGCGGGGATCGCTACAGGTTTTAAGCACGCTAACAAAGACAACTATGTGTACTTGATCGTGGGAGATGGAGAGTTGAATGAGGGCCAGTGTTGGGAAGCATTCCAATATATCGCCCATTTTAAATTAAATCATTGTATCGTGATCATCGATGATAATAAAAAGCAATTAGATGGAGCCACAAAGGACATCCTTGACCCGTTCGATTTACAGAAAAAAATGGAAGCATTCGGTTTCTATACCTTAAAAGTAAAAGGTTCCGATATACAAGCCATTGATGCTGCAATCAACAAATGTAAAGAAGTAACTGATCAAGCAGTTTGTATTGTACTTGATAGCGTGAAGGGGCAAGGGGTTCCGTATTTTGAAACTTTAGCTGCCAATCATTCCGTGAAATTCAATACGGAACAAGTCAACCAAGCAGCAGATCAAGCAATCCGAACATTAGAAGAAAAAATCGAGAGGATGTGATAAGGGATGTTCCATTTAACTAAATCGACAGCGATCGAAAAAGAATTACGAACTTGTGTCGTGGAAACCATCAATGAATTGATGGAAAAAGACGAGAAAGTCATTGCGTTAGATGCTGATCTAGGTTCTGCAAGTGGTTGGACAGCGATTGGAAAGGAACGCCCTGACCGCTTTATCAATATGGGGATTGCCGAAGCAAATATGGTGGGCGTCGCAGCAGGATTAAGTTTGACGGGGTACACGCCATTTATCCATACTTTTGGTCCATTTGCGACACGCCGGGTATTTGATCAACTGTTTATTTCAGGAGGCTACGGCGGGAATGCCATCAATATTTATGGTTCAGATCCGGGATTTGCCGCAGGGCATAATGGGGGGACTCATACGACTTGGGAGGACGTGGCCTTAATGAAAGCCATCCCTCATTCCGTAGTATGTGATGCGGCAGATGACGTACAAATGGCATGGATCATCAAAGAATTTCATCAAATGTCAGGAATCCATTATGTACGAGGAAATCGTAAAGGCGTCACGCCTGTTTATGAGAAAGGTTCAACATTTGTATTAGGCAAAGGAAATGTTTTGCGTAAAGGGACGGATTATCTGCTGATTGCGGCAGGGCAACTCGTTTCTGAAACATTGCAAGTAGCCGAACAATTGATGGAAGAAGGAATCAGCTGTGAAGTGATCGATATGTTTACCATCAAACCGCTTGATCGAGAGTTGATCCTCAGTGAAGTAATTGGTAAGAAAAAAATCATCACCATTGAGAATCACTCGATCACTGGCGGATTAGGTAGTTCAGTCGCTGAAGTTCTTGCAGAAGAAGGGATTGGCGTTCCGCTGAAACGAATCGGTGTCAATGAACGTTTTGGTCAAGTTGGCACACCAGATTTCTTGCAACAAGAATTTGGGTTGGATATTGAGAGTATTAAAAAGCAAATAATGGAATAAGTCAGCGTGTTGAATACAATTATTTGATAGCGAAAAGGAGTAATGAAGGGTAACCCTTTTTTACTCCTTTTTTGAGTTGATGATCTATTAGTAGTACAATGGATTTGGATAGGATAAATATGTTGTCTTATGTTATAAATGTGAGGAAATGAAGCGTGTTGATTAACGAATAAGGAGATGATCTATGAACATCTACAGCTTTTCTAATTAGAACGAAACATGTACATATATTCTTTAGGATTTGTTATTTAGAGGTAAAATGCTTTCTGGCTAGAGCATAAAAAAATTTTATTGACCGATTATGGAAACAAAAAGAGAAACCCGATCAATAAATATTAGATGGAGGAACAGAAATTGTCGAAATCAATAAAAAATATCCTTATAGTAGGAGTAGGTGTGGCTATGTATTTATTTACTGCATATGTCTATCGCCATGTGAGCGTGTTTGCAGAGCCTTTGGATCAAATGTATCAATCGGATTCTACCATTGTTCAAGGGTTTGCCAATTTGATGATCTTTCTATTATTTACTCCCGCACTAAGAGTCATTAGTCTTCTTATCTGCTTGGTTTTGTTAGTTGTTGTCAATAAAAAAAGAAAGAAGGATCATTCTGCTGTTTAAGGAAGTTAGTCCGGCAGTGTGTATTATTTATAACTTAATAGAAGTAATTAGAGAATTGTAGGTGTTTCAAGTAGCCGACGATTCTCTTTTTTATACAGTTGGCAAACAATATATTTTTATGTTTAATAATAAAAATAAAAAAACATGAAAAAAATCATAGTAAATTTACTTTTTATTGTGCATGAAAGAGCAATAAAGCCTATAAAACAAGCGCTTTTTATTATAATTAACGCACTTATTAAATAAAAAATAAATAGTGTTGTATTACCACTCAAAATAAATTTACTAAATAAAAACATGGCATACTGTGTTCAACAAATCGATTTGTATCAAATAAAAAAAACAAAAAGGGGAACAAAAAATGAAAGTGTTCACAAAATTATTGGTAGGAGCATTTGTAGCAACAACGTTAGGAGTAGTCGGAGGAAGTCAAACAGTCTCGGCAGATTTGGATCAAAACATACCAGGTTCTAATGTTGCGGACGCCTTTAAAAATAAAGTGGTGAGAATTGAAAGTGCAATGGATTTGGGAAGGACGTTAGATTGGGATCAATCTAATCTTGACCAAGTGATCATGTACAATAATACTGGCTCATGGAATCAAAAATGGAATATGTTTTATGATGCTAGTGCAGATACATATACTATCTCAACTGATCCTCACCAGATCAATGGCCATATCAGATCAGCAGAATTGGCTGTATCTGACAAAGCTTTTGACAGTAAAGGAAATCCAAAGATTGCTACGACTGGATTAAAAGTAAATTGGAAACTTTACAGAGTAGGAGATGCTGTGGGTGCTGGTGTTTATGTTTTAAAAAATGCTGAATCAGGTAAAGTATTAGATCTGGAAAATGGTAGCCCGTACGACACGAAAGGCCTAGTCGCACGTGAAGGACAAGGTACTGGAACTGCTAGTCAACGATTTGTTCTTAGAGTAGTGGGCAATCTTTGATCCTTAGCTAGCTGTATTTCATTTAAATCGAAGAAAAACGAAAAAAGACATAAAACAAAAAGGGGAATAAAAAATGAAAGTGTTCACAAAATTAATGGTAGGAGCGTTTGTAGTAACGACATTAGGAGTAGTAGGAAGAAGTCAGACTGTCTCGGCAGGCATAGAAGAAAATATACCAGGATCTAATGTTGCTAACTACTTTAACAACAAAGTTGTAAAGATTCAAAGTGAAATGAATAGAGGAATGGTATTGGATTGGGATCAAAGTAATTTAGACCAAGTGATTATGTATAATAGTGCTAACTCATGGAATCAAAAATGGAATATGTTTTATAATTTTGCTACTGAGACGTACACTCTCTCAACTGATCCTCATCAGTTCAGCGGGTTTATCAAATCAGCATCCTTATCTGTATCTGAAAAATCTTTTGATAGCAAAGGAAATCCAAGAATTGCAACGACAGGTCTAAATTCAAATTGGCGATTGTATAAAGTAGGTGTAGATGATCTTTTAGGTGATGGACTTTTTGTATTACAAAATACTGAAACAGGTAAAGTACTGGATATTGAAAATGGGACTCCTTCACAAGGTCAGAAATTAGTTGCTACCGAAGGAGAGGGTCGTGGTACGTCAAGTCAAAGGTTCCGTATTCATATTGTAGGAAATGTTTAACCATATACAATATATTTGATTTGAAAAAATAGTAAAAAAGACATAAAACAGTTTACCTTGTTTTGTGTCTTTTTATTTTGTGTGATACACACATCTATGATTTAATTTGAAAGCAAAGATAAATGGCTATTTCCGGAATGAAGTTGTGGATTCGTTGCTTGCAATGGATGGCTTTCAAACAGCTGATAGCTGTCTTCTTTTCCTTGACAGATCGCCATGATTTGGCGAACACTGTTCATGCCTTCAACTAATACTCCAAAATTTTGTTCACGATTATAATTATAAACAACAGCAGATGGATGTTTCTTTATTCCCATTTCACGGGCCATTTTTTGGTCTGAGAAAAATGCTTCTTTGACAAATTCAGATTGGCGATCTTCTTTGAACATGTTTAGATCTCCAATTTCTGAAAAAATCGATTCAGAAAGCTGTTGAGAATATGGAATTTTTTTACAACTGACCGCTTCTTGTAATCGGCTAAGAAATTGTCTTCCTTTTTTCTTTCCTTGAAAATGCGCAGCTTTGCAATCTAATGCGGCTGAATAAGTAATGGAAAATAGTTTGTTGCGCTCTTCAAGATTAGTTTGAGAAATCCCGTTAGTCTGCATGACATCCCCGATTGTCTGCAAGTTAACTAGTGGAAGAAAACGAAATTGTACTTTGTCTTTCGGCTTCTTTCCATATTCCTCATCAATAAATTGAACGAGCTGTTGCTCTAAATGAAAGCAGTTTTTCCCCAATGGATTAACAAAAAAATAGATTTCGATCATACGAATCTCCCCCAAATTAGATTCTATGCAAATCATGAATAATATTCACAACGTATAACTTACCAGAAAATCCCGAAAAAATGAACTCATGAGCCTTATGAAAATGATAGAGTTCTAATTTTTGGCCTCAAACATTCGTTGGATTTTATTTTTTGAAGGATGATAAGGAATTCCTTGACGTTGAAGGAAGTGCTCAAATGCTACTTTTCCACTGGCAGCATCAGTGACTTCTAATTCTAATTCATAGTCGTGAAGTTGTTTCCCCCAACTTTCGTCAATGGCTAACAAGCCTTCATCAATAGGAAATTCAACACGCTTAGTCGTCAGTTCTCCGATTTTGAACAATTGATTGGAATCGATCGATAGCTCATGAAGTTTTTTTAAAACAGCGCCCGTTCGTGGCAGTGTCTGTTCCTCGATCATTTTAGTGGCTTCTTGGAGCGTATAGGTGTCTGTTGTTTCCAATTTTCCTTCTGTAGCTGGTGTTTTTAATGTGTACTCCGCATAGGTATCTAATAAGCGGATACGTAACCCACAACCACGCTGTCTTAATTGGAAATCAGGCGTGTCATAATAAATATTGGTTTGGATATGGAAGGATTCCGTTGTAAGTTGATAGTGCGAAAGCAAACGCGTGTAATCTTCCTTAGCTAGCAATGTTTTAAATTCGATCTCTAACATTTCAGTCATTGGCTTCGCCCCTTTTCTTTTATTTTGCCTAATTTTTTGTTTTTGGTCAACTTCAAAGACAGAAGGTGCAAAAAAACTATGTTTATATGTTAGAATATCTATGAATGTTAACAAAGTAGAGGTATAGATTATGGAACGAGACTGGGAAGAGTTTTTAGCACCTTACGAACAAACAGTATCAGAATTAAAAGTAAAACTAAGAGGAATACGTAAACAATTTAGAGAACAAAATCGCCATGTCCCAATCGAGTTTGTGACGGGGCGGGTCAAACCGGTAGAAAGCATCGTTACCAAGTCTCAATTGCGTCATATCCCAATGGCGCGTTTAGAGGAAGAAATGTCAGACATTGCTGGGCTAAGAATCATGTGTCAATTTGTAGAAGATATCCATCAGGTGGTTGAGATCATCCGTAACCGAAAAGACATGAAAGTTTTACAAGAGCGAGATTATATCACCAATAAAAAAGCGAGTGGGTATCGCTCGTATCATTTAGTGATCGAATATCCAGTCCAATTGATCAGTGGTGAAAAGAAAATCTTAGCAGAAATTCAAATTCGAACGTTAGCGATGAACTTTTGGGCAACGATCGAACATTCGTTGAATTATAAATATCAAGGTGTATTTCCGGAAGAAATGAGTGAACGATTACAACGTGCAGCTGAAGCCGCGTATCAACTCGATGAAGAAATGTCGAATATCCGTGAAGAAATCCAAGAAGCACAACGGTTATTCTCACATGGCAGAGGCAAATCTGAAGATGCCTATTATCGCTCATTGATCAATCAAGAGAATAAACATGAGGAGGCAAAAGATGAAGGTAGCGATCGTTCATAACAAGGAACCAAAAACATTAGCAGTCACCGAACGATTGAAAAATCTTTTGGCTCAAGCAAATATCAAAATCGACGATCAACAACCAGAGTTAGTGATTTCAGTTGGTGGGGATGGGACGCTATTAGCAGCGTTCCATCAATTTAGCCATGCTTTGAACGATGTGCGTTTTTTAGGCGTCCATACTGGTCATCTAGGCTTTTATACGGACTGGCGGGACTATGAATTAGAAGAACTAGTCGATAGCCTGAAGACTAATCGTGAACAAAGTGTCAGCTACCCGTTGCTGGACGTTCGAATCAGCTATTTAGATGATAAGCCTGATCAACATTTTTTTGCTTTGAACGAATCGACAATCAAGCGATCTAACCGAACGATGGTAGCAGATGTGTATATCAAGAACGAACTATTTGAAAGCTTCCGTGGTGATGGTTTGGCATTGTCTACGCCTACCGGATCGACTGCTTATAATAAGAGTGTTGGTGGGGCTGTGATCCATCCAAGTATCAATGCATTTCAATTAGCAGAGATTGCTTCATTGAATAACCGCGTTTTTCGTACGCTAGGTGCGCCAATGGTCATTGCTCAAGATGAATGGGTAGAAATTCGTTTAGAGAATACCGCAGATTATTTGGTGACGATCGATCAATTGGACGTTTCAAAAAATAATATACGAGCCATTTATTATCGGATTGCAGAAGAAAGAATCCACTTTGCTTCTTATCGACATATGCATTTTTGGCACCGTGTGAAAGATGCCTTTATTGGTGAGGTTTAGCAATGGAGTTTACATGGATCTATGAAAAAGAGCAAGCGCAACAAGTAAAATATTTTTTAAAAGAAAAAGGGATCTCCAAAGGGCTACTAGCGAAAATCAAGTTTCAAGGCGGCACGATCATGGTCAATGATCAGGTTGAGAACGTCTTGTTTTCTTTGGCTCAAAATGATAAGGTAACCATTGTGATTCCAGCAGAAGGCGAGCATGAAACGGTTCTTTTAGACGAAACACCGATCGAGATCGTTTATGAAGATGAACATCTCTTAGTCGTCAATAAACCAGCTGGAGTATCCTCGATACCGGCACAATACCATCCTAACGGTACGATGGCGAATCGAGTGAAAGCTTATTATAAACAACAAGGCTATGAAAATCAGGTGATCCACGTAGTGACTAGACTAGATCGAGATACTTCAGGATTGATGCTTTTTGCAAAGCATGGTTTTGCTCATGCAAAATTAGACGTACAGCTTCGCGAAAAGAAGTTCGTCAAAAAGTATCAAGCCTTGGTCAGTGGCGATGTGGCTACGTTAAAAGCGCATGGGCAGATCGATTTACCAATTGCTCGTGATATGACATCATTATTAAAACGTAAAGTTTCTTCTACGGGGAAAAGTGCGCAAACGGAATACTGGTTAGAAAACAGATCAGCAGAGATTGCACTCGTTGATATCCAATTGCATACGGGGCGCACGCATCAGATCAGAGTGCATTTTTCTGCGATCGGGTGTCCTCTTTTAGGCGATGACATGTATGGGGGAAGGATGGATCAAGACATAGTTAGACAGGCTTTGCATTGTTATGACTTACGGTTCTATCATCCGTTTACAGAAAAATTATTAGAATTCAAACAGCCTTTAGCAAAAGATATGGCAACAATAGTGAAACGATTTGAAGATTAAGGTGAGGTGAGATTGGTTTGGACGAAAATCAAGAATTAGAGGAAAGATTTGCCCAGTTAGCTCAAGATCTAAGAGAAAACAATATTCAGGATTTTAGAAATAACTTCTTGGAGATGCATATCTATGAACAGGGGCAATTCTATCAATCCCTTAAGGAAGCAGATCGTCAACAGATTTATACCTATCTTTCGCCAAAGGAATTGGCGGACATGTTCGATGTCATTGAAGAAGACAACGAATATATGAAGGAATATTTAGCAGAAATGCGTCCTAGTTATGCCGCGGAAATGCTCTCAGAGATGTATACCGATAACGCGGTCGATTTGTTGAATACATTAGATAAGAAACAAGTGGCGAAATATCTTAGCTTGATGACAGCAGAAGATGCGAGTGAGATCAAAGACCTCCTGCATTATGAAGATGAAACGGCTGGGGCGATCATGACGACCGAATTTATCTCGATCGTTGCGAACCAAACCGTTCGTTCGGCGATGTATGTCTTGAAAAATGAAGCAGATGTGGCAGAAACGATCTATTACATTTATGTAGTCAATCAAGATAATCAACTTGTTGGGGTTATCTCGTTGCGTGATTTGATCGTCAATGATGATGATGCGATGATCTCTGATTTGATGAGTGAACGGGTACTGTCTGTTCACGTAGGCGATGACCAAGAAGATGTGGCACAAACTTTCCGTGACTACGACTTTCTTGCGTTGCCTGTCACGGATTATGATGATCATTTATTAGGGATCGTGACTGTCGATGATATCATCGACGTTATCGATGATGAAGCAGCGAGTGACTATTCTGGACTAGCGGGGGTCAACGTCGAAGAAATCAATGAGAATCCAGTAAAATCAGCTTCTCGCCGCTTACCTTGGTTGATCACTTTATTATTTTTAGGTATGTCAACTGCCTCTTTGATCAGTCATTATGAAGAATTGGTCAGTGAAGCAAGTATTTTAGCTGTCTTTATTTCTCTGATCACAGGGACGGCTGGAAACGCCGGTACACAATCGTTAGCGGTCGCTGTACGTCGCCTAGCGATTTCAGATGAAAAAGATCAGGGCTTTGTTCGGTTGATCGTGGCGGAAGTATTGACGGGTTTAGTGACCGGCGCTGTGACTGGCCTAACGATCTTCTTGATCGTAGGATTTTGGAAACAGAACTTTATTCTAGGCTTTGTTATCGGTATTGCGATGCTGTTTGCAATCACAGTGGCAAATCTTGCGGGAAGTTTGATCCCAATGCTGATGGATCGTTTAGGCTTTGACCCTGCTGTTGCCAGTGGGCCATTTATTACGACCTTGAGTGACTTGACTAGTGTATTGATCTATTTCAATATCGCTTCGTTGTTTATGGGGTATTTTATGTAAGAAAATAGAGCTAAAATAGTGTCTGGGACATTAGTCCTCTTGTACCACCTAAAACCGAATAAACGGCGGGAACAGAAGTAACCTCTTCGAAAAATAAGGCGCCATCCACAAAAATTTGAAGAACAATTTTCGTGGATGGCGCCTTATTTTTCGAGGCTGAACACTTCTGTCCCGACCTCTTATTTTTTGTTTATTCAGATAAAGGAACGATTTTGGTGCCGTGGACTTCGTGGACTTCTAAAGCATCAGCAACTACTTGTGCATTTTCTGAAGTGATACCACCACCAGGTAAAATGATGATTCGTCCGTCTGCATGAGTGATCAACTGTTTTAAGTGTGCAAAATTATCTTCGATGTTTGTACCGGCAACACCACCATGTGTCAAGATACGATGAACGCCATGTTCAACCAACCAATCGATGGCTTCGTATTGACGTTCTTGAGGAATCGCATCAAACGCCATGTGGAAAGTGATCTGTAAGCCTTCTGCGGAGTCGATCAAGACTTCCAGTGCTTCTTCATCTAACCATCCAGAAGGAGTCAAGCAACCGATCACTACACCGTCAGTGCCTAGTTTTTTGGCTTCAATCAAGTCAGTGTGCATGATTTTCAATTCGATATCATTATAAACAAAATCGCCACCACGTGGTCGAATGATCGTCATGACAGGAACACTTTTTTCATTAGCGTAGCTCAATACTTCTTCAATGACACCAGTACTTGGTGTCGTGCCACCTACTGCTAGGTTGTCACATAATTCGATCCGATTGGCTCCATTTGCGATGGCTAACGGGATCGATGTATAATTCTCCGCACAAAATTCTTTGATCATATTCTTGCTCCTTTATTATGTCTACTTTTGTTGAAATTATACCATAGTTTTTACAGTTGCTAAAGCGCTCTTCAAACGGTAAGATGAAGGGGATAGCATGATAGGCAACATCGGATAACGAATGTTTTTAAAGAAAGTTTTTTATCTTTATATGACTATCTCACTACGTATTTTAAAGGAATGAATAATCACTATGTTAAAAAAAATAGACCAGAGTCGACTATTTTTATCAGAGAATGCCCAAATGTTCCGTTGCCCGTTATGTCAAGCATCCTTTTTATCGACCACGAATGGGCTTATTTGCCAAAAGAATCATCGTTTTGATTTATCTAAAAAGGGAACGTTGTATTTTTTATCTCACGCAATCAAAACCGAATATGATCAAGGTATGTTTGCTCCAAGAAGACGAATGATCCAATCAGGTATGTATCAACCATTGATCGAACAGTTAGCTAAGCATCTACCAAGTGATGCGACCGTCCTAGATGTCGGTTGTGGAGAAGGGAGCTTTTTGGCGGCCATCGATCAATTACAACCACTAAAACAAGCAATTGGCTTTGATATCGCGAAAGAAGGTGTCTACGCAGCCACTGAACAGCCGATGCAAGCATTTTGGTGTGTCGCGGATTTAACGAATTTGCCTTTTGCGGATCAACAATTTTCGACGATATTGAATATTTTCTCGCCTTCTCACTATCAAGAGTTTCAGCGAGTACTTACAGATGACGGCATGGTATTAAAAGTCGTTCCACAATCAGGCTATTTAAAAGAATTACGCCAAGCTTTTTATCCAGATCAGCCAGAAAAACATCATTATTCTAACGAACGTGTTGTTGACAAATTCATGGAATCAATGGCGTCAGTGGAACGTCAACGTGTGACGTATGAATTTACGATTCCTGAAGGAAATCGCCGTGATCTCTTGGCAATGTCGCCATTGGAATGGCAAGTAGCAAAAGAAATAAAAGAGGCTCTGATGGAAGAACCCCTTAGAAAAATTACAATTGACGTAGAATTGTTAAAAGGAAATAAGAGAAAACGATTCCAATAAGAATATTATAGAGTTAAGGTTGCAAAAAGCGTTTAATGGTGATATAGTAGCAACAAGTTGTTTTTTCATTGGTTTTTATCAGGTTCCTGTTCTGATAAAAGATAGTGAAAAGAGCTTCACTAACGTAACGACTCGCAGTGACTGACACCGAGTTGATACGTTTTTTTTTATGCAAAAATCAAGATTTAGTCTAAAATGGATTTCACATATACATGAGAGGATGAATAGTATGAACCACATCGTTTTATTTGAACCTTTGATTCCAGCAAACACAGGAAACATTGCACGAACATGTGCAGCGACCAACACACCGTTACACTTGATCGAACCATTAGGATTTTCAACAGATGATAAACAGCTGAAACGAGCGGGGCTTGATTATTGGCATGATGTGGATATCACGTATCATGCAGATCTACCAGCATTTATGGCTTACTTAGGCGATAGAAAGTTACATTTGATCTCCAAATTTGCGAATAAAGTATACAGTGATGAAAACTTTGCAGATGGCGAAGAGCATTTCTTTTTGTTTGGGAAAGAAACAACTGGATTACCGGAACCCTTTATGCGCGAGCATGAAGAAAAATGCTTACGTATCCCCATGAATGATACACACGTCCGCTCATTGAATCTATCGAATACAGCAGCAATGATCGTGTATGAAGCGTTGCGTCAACAAGGTTTCCCAAATTTAGAGTTAACACATCATTACGAAAATGATAAGCTAGACTAAAGGTTGTGAAGAGAAGTGATGCTCCTATAAGAAAGCGAAGTTGAGAAAATAGTTTTTCTTGTTGCTCAACCTTCGTTTTGATAGAGTAGGAGCTTCCTTTTTCACGCTCTTGATCAAGGGTGTGGATGAAATACGTGGATATTGCTGATCGAAAACAAGACTACATAAAGGATCGCACAGTTTTTTACAATCGATTTTTAGCGATATGCAATTGGCGAAAGCCTCTATTTTTTAGAAACAAGCTTTTCTACACGGTCCAACGGGAAAATCCTATATGATAGTATATATACAAGTACGGAGTGAGGGGTCTAACATCTATGGAACTATACTTTACAAGACATGGTAAAACGGAATGGAATCTTGAAAGACGTTTTCAAGGAAGCCAGGGAGACTCGCCGTTGTTACCTCAAAGTTATGAGGAAATCAAAGCATTCGGCCAAATGGTCAAGTCTGTTCCTTTTGAAGCTATTTATTGCAGTACGGCAAAACGTGCAAGAGATACAGCAAAAGGGATCAATCAAGAATTGGACCATCCGACAGAAATCATTTATACAGATAAATTAAGAGAATTAGGTTTAGGAAAACTGGAAGGACAGTCGATCGAAGAGATGTACAAAAAGTTTCCAGAGAACTTACCTCATTTACGAAATCATTTAGATAAATATGATCCAACACCTTTTGAAGGAGAGCCGATCACCGAAGCAATCACGCGGATCGAAGCAGTTGTTGCGGATGCAGTCTGTCAACATCAAGGGCCTATTCTATTTGTAGGGCATGGTGCCTCTTTAACTGCTGCGATCCAGTGGATGACTGGTAAAGAATTAAGTCAGTTACGAGAAATGGGCGGTTTATTCAATAGTAGCTTGACGATTTTAGAAACAGGAGAACCAAACAATCTGTTACCATATGACCTTAAAGTATGGAATCAGGTGGATTTTTTAGGTAATGGACAGCCAGAGCCTTTACTATAAATAAAGGAGGCGGCCTCGATGGAGCCAGAAGAAATGCCTTATTTTGTCGGCACAGTTGCCGCTATCTTTTTTCAAAATCCTAGTAATTTTTATAAAGTATTGCTCATTCAAGTCAGTGAAACAAGTGTTGATTATCGGGAAAAAGAAATTGTCGCGACTGGTAGTTTTGGCGATATCCAAGAGAACGAAGTGTATCGTTTTTATGGTGAGCTAGTAGATCATCCCAAATATGGCAGACAGTTAAAGGTAGAGCGTTACGAACAGGAAAAGCCGACGACAGCCAACGGGATCGTCAACTACCTATCAAGTGACAAGTTTCCCGGTATCGGAAAAAAAACCGCAGAGAAAATCGTGGAACTGCTTGGTGAAGATGCGATTGAAAAAATCATCGAAGATCCTGCGCAATTGCAACAGATTTCAGGTTTAACGAAGCCAAAAAGAGAAATGATTGCTGAAACGATCCGTTTGAATCATGGAATGGATCAAGTGATCATGGGGTTGAACCGTTACGGATTTGGGAGTCAATTAGCCTTTAGTATCTATCAAGCTTACAAAAATGAAGCGTTGGATATCATTCAAGAAAATCCTTACCAATTAGTCGAAGAGATTGAAGGAATCGGCTTTAAACGTGCAGATAACTTAGCTGAACAAATCGGCATTGCTGCTGACTCGCCACGACGCATCAGAGCAGCGATCTTGCACCAGATTTTCCAACAGGCGATCCAAACCGGTGATACCTATGTGCCTGCTGAATCTTTATTGCAGCAGACGATCAAAATCTTGGAATCAAGTCGTCCAATCGAAATCGAACCGGATCAAGTAGCGACTGTCATTATTCAGTTAGTGGAAGAGGGAAAGATCCAACAGGAAGAAACGAATCTATATGAAAATAGTTTGTATTTTTCTGAATGGGGGATTGGCAATTCGATCCAACGCTTGTTGAGTCGAAAAAAGGAAATCAAGTACGAACCAAAAGAAATTAAAAAGAATATTCGACGAATTGAGAAAATGTTTGGTATCCAGTATGGGGATTCACAAGAAGAAGCGATTTCTGAAGCGATTCGCTCACCACTATTTATCTTGACTGGTGGTCCAGGAACTGGAAAAACTACAGTGATCAATGGCATCGTTCATCTGTTTGCAGAGTTAAACGGCTTAGATCTTGATCCGACGAAATATACACAAGAGATTTTTCCGATCCTCTTAGCTGCACCCACAGGACGGGCTGCTAAACGGATGAATGAAACGACTGGCTTGCCAGCTAGTACGATCCACCGACTTTTAGGTTTGAATGGTCGTGAGAAAACCCCGTCAATCAGTACAAAGGAATTAGACGGTGGCTTATTGATCGTCGATGAAATGTCGATGGTTGATACATGGTTGGCCAATACACTGTTCAAGGCGATTCCTACGAATATGCAAGTGATCTTAGTAGGGGACAAGGATCAGCTACCATCAGTAGGTCCTGGGCAAGTCTTGCATGATCTATTAGAAATCGATCAAATCCCTAAAATCGAATTGAATCAGATCTATCGTCAAGGCGATGGCTCAAGTATCATTCCTTTGGCTCATGAGATCAAAGAAGGAAGATTGCCAGCAGATTTTACGAAAAATCAAAAGGATCGCTCTTTCTTTGCAAGTGATGCGTATCAAATCGAACCATTGATTTCTAAAATCGTGGAAAAGGCGAAAAACAAAGGATTTACTGCACAAGATATTCAGGTGTTGGCACCGATGTATCGCGGTGCAGCTGGTATCGATGCCTTGAATAAAATGATGCAAAATATTTTCAATCCAGGTGGTGGGAATCGGAAAGAAGTTCACTGGAATGATACAGTTTATCGAATTGGGGATAAAGTACTCCATTTGGTCAATACGCCAGAATTAAATGTGTTCAATGGTGACATGGGGGTAATCACGGGAATTGTTTTAGCAAAAGATTCAGAAGATAAAGTGGACGAACTCGTCATCCAATTTGATGCCAATGAAGTGAGTTACAAACGAAATGAATGGAATAAGATCACCCTGTCTTATTGTTGCTCGATCCATAAATCCCAAGGTAGCGAGTTTAAAATGGTGATTTTGCCTATGGTCCATCAATACCAACGAATGCTCCAACGGAATCTGTTGTATACAGCGGTTACTCGTAGTAAGGAATTATTGATTTTGTTAGGGGAAGAACAAGCATATTTGACATGTGCAAAAAACGAATCCGCAGTTCGATTGACGACACTGAAGAAGCGGATCGAAGACAATGAAATGACTCTTAATCTGCGTACGAAATTAGCCGCCTATGAAGATTCCTTGACAGGTGATGATCCATTTGAAGAAGGAACGTATTCGGCAGCCATTGAACAAGTATCTGCGCCAACAAAACAAATAGAGCACCGGAAAGAGGAAACCGGCCAAGCGCAGGAAGTTTCGCTTTTTGCCATCGAAGAAGAAAAAAATGAAGTGAAAGAAGCTGAAACGCCAAAATCACCTGATAATTACATTCTCACAACCGAAGCTGTGGAACAGCAATGGATTGATCCAATGATTGGTATGGAGAACATCCGACCATAAACAGGCAACATCAGTTGGAAGTGTGAAGTATCAGCCCAGAAAAGACACCCGAAACGCTAACGTTTCGGGTGTCTTTTCATTGGAAAGGTAGACGCTCCATCTGAAAAACCTCCACAGATCAAGAGGTTGACTCTTCATCCCTCATTACTATTTTTTCACACCACAATAACTGTGTTTTATTTGTTAGTTGTAAATCAAACGATTGTTTTTCTAAATCTTCCCCATCTTCTTGACCATATTGGGGGATAGTAGAAACAATTCTAAGTTTGCTTGCTGTATAGTGATGGAAATACTTCGAGTGCATTTGCTTCTTCTGTAATAATAAAAGAAGCAACCAAGCAATTTTAAATAAATTTACTCGTTCGACAACCACGAAGTCGATCGTTGGTTTGGTTACATCTGCAGTAGGAACAATCGACACGCCTCCACCGAAATAGGGATGATTAGTCGCCGTACACAGAAAGGTCTTTTTAAAATTCACACGTTTCCCACCAATATCTACAAGAATCGGAAAGCCTTTTTGTGAGAAAAGAACATACAGTAAAGAAAAAATGTAAGAAAGCGAGCCTAAATTATACTTATTCAATCGTTTTTTTGCATTGGAATGATTCGTAGCATGAACGATTGCTGCATCTAAACCAATCCCAAAATTATTGAGTGCCAGACCTTCGCGATCGTTTACTTTTTCTTCATAATGCAACACATTTATTTTTTGTGGTTCTTTGGTTGCTAAAATCGTTTCTAAAGCTTTTTCTGGATCTCTACTTAACCCAATCCCACGAGCAAAGTCATTGCCTGAACCGGCTGGTATGAAGCCGACAGGAAAAGATACACATAAATGATGAAACGTATTCAGAACCTGATGAAGTGTACCATCTCCTCCAATGACGATGAGAAGTGGGTACCATCCGATAGTATCAGCATCGATATCCTCTTCCCATTCAATGAGGGTATCTTCGGCTAAATGTTCCGCTATAAGGGCATCGTGCCCTTTGTATTCACTATAGTGAACCGTATAGGAAAGTTTCTTTTTATCCAAAATTGGTAAAATCTTATCCGCTGTTTTCTTTCCGTTTCCGCTACCAGCAGCTTGGTTGATTAATAGGTGATAATGAAAATTCATTTTTTCCTCCTGGAATGCACCAAAGTATCGAATACTTGAGTTGAGAAAACAAGTCTTGTCGGGCTCCTTCATGAGTTCTCATTGGCATACGATAGCAAGGCGACATAGTCAAAAGGAGAGCAAGCAGTGTCAGATTTAATCAACAGCTGTGAATACTTGTGGTTTTAGTCATGTAAATAGATTAACGATGCTTCACTAAATCGTCTCACCATAAGTAAGCCGTGATTGTTTAATAGAATCAACCAGTGAAGGGTCAACAAAGCATCTCATCATTATTGTCAAAAGAATTACAATCTTGGTTATTATAGCAGAGGTTTGGGGAAATGAAAAAGAAGTTAAGTTAGAAAATACAATAAAGAACAAACGAAAAAACGTAGGTAAAAGATAGAAACAAAGAATTGTCAGGGAAGTATTAGTCAACATTGACACTCATTTTTTTGATAAGAAGAGTGCGATTCCTTTATCTATCAAGCCTCAATCTCTCAACGATGCTGTTCAATAAGGTCTTGCGATAACTAATCGAGGTGTCTTGCTTATTTTTACTTCTTTTATTTTTTATAACAATCTTTTCAGGTGAAGGTAAAAATGCTGAAATGCTGGGGTGGAGGGAAGGTTGTAATCTATAATTGTTATGTTATAATACGCCTTGCGGTTCGTCGACCATCCCGCATTAACAAAACTAGGAGAAATGAGGAATAGAATATGGAGAGAACAAAGAGTAGGCAACGACTGATGGTAGTTGTTGTCAATGGGCTGATCATGGCCTTGTATCTAGCGTTAACGATTTTGGTAGCACCTGTATCTTCAGGACCAATCCAATTTCGTATTTCAGAAAGTTTGAATCATTTAGTTGTATTCAATCGAAAATTATTATGGGGTGTCTTAGGTGGCGTGATCGTTTATAATGCCATTTATGGTTTTGGTGTCATGGATGTGATCTTTGGTGGTGGTCAAACACTACTTGCATTAGGACTAACTGCACTTATCCAAAATAAAGTGAAAAATGTCAAAGTGCGCTTAGCATTAAATACAGCGTTCTTTACAATTAGTATGTTTATGATTGCTTATATGTTAGTACCAACTGGCGGACAAGCGTTTTGGACAACCTATGGTACACTTGCGTTAAGTGAATTTATCGTGATGGCTGTTTCTGCGCCATTGATGTATTATCTAGACCAAGCAGTGAAATTCAACGATCGTGTATGATTGTTTTTAATAGAGTAAAAAAGCCAGGAATTCCAAAAGTCTTAAATGATTTTGGGATTTCTGGCTTTTTTTAATATGATTTTTTCTAAATGATTAGTAAATATCAACCACTAAACAGGTTTTTATTTATTAGCATCTTGTAAATTTTCAATTTCGATCACTTTGTAATTTTTCTTTTCTAAGTGATTAACGATCGAATCACAGACACTTTTTTCTGTATGGGCTGGTAGAGTGATCAAGGTACGACGGATGTATTCATCTTTTTCGATGTCCAAAGTGATACAACTAGCAATGCTACTATATTTTGCGATGATCTTTGAAATCGCCGCTAAGTCACCTTGTTTACCTGTCGAAGCAATCGTCAAGACGTAGCTTCCTTGTTCTACGCTCCAAGACTGAGACAACATACCAAGTAAGGTACTGTGTGTCAAAATCCCATAGAAATGATTTTGGCTATCAAGTACAGCAATGTATGGAAGCTCTTTGATCGTAAAGAATACTTTAAAGAAAGAAGTATCTAAATAAATGAATTTTGTTGCGTTTTTCAATAGATGAGTGACTGGTAAAGTCATATCGCCGCCATTTGCTTTGTGACGATAGATGTGCATTTTATAAATATTCCCACGGAAAATATTCCCGGAAGTATCAAGAATCGGTACACAACGGTAACCGGATGTTTCTAAAATTTCTAGTGCTTCTTCCAAGTTGCTTGTCTCAGAGACGGTAGTCAAATCTTTTTTCTTGTAAACAAGAGTTTTTAATAGCATAGTCATACCTCCAGATTGTTCATTTTTAAAATCCTTTAAGTAATCATATCATAACTAAAATAAAAACAGTAGAGCGTATGATCACTAATTGACATAAAATAATTTACATGATAATGTAGTATGGTATAAATTTGGTTTTCAGTGAGGAGGGGAAACGGATGGCAAAGAAAAAAGCGGCATTAGCATGTTCCGTTTGTGGTTCTCGAAACTATACTAAGTCGATTAGTGAAGGAAAAAGCGGCGAGCGTTTGGAAATCAACAAATTTTGTAAATATTGTAATCAATACACATTACATAAAGAGACAAAATAACAAGAAGGAGGCTTACGATGAAATTTCTTAAAAGTGTAAAAGATGAAATGAAACAAGTGACTTGGTCAAGTAAAAAACAATTACGTAAAGATACACTAGTCGTTATCGAAACATCGATCATCTTCGGACTAATGTTTTTCGTGATGGATACAGCGATCCAAAGTCTGTTTGCATGGATCTTGAAATAATTCAATAAGTTTATCTAAATAAAAGGCGAGCTATCCATGATTATCAATCAATTGGAAGCTCTATTTTTTTTTTATATCACTTAGTTATTAAAATAAAAGATGTGGCAATAGAAAGAATTTATTGTGAATAATTTAACAAACAACTAATCCATTAATTGATAAGTAAGGAGGGAACGATGGAAGTTCATGAATTATTAAAAAAAATGCGTGTGGATAGAGGCCTCTCTCAAAAAAAATTAGCCCATGGAATTGTTTCGCGGGAAACGTTAGCTAAATATGAGAATGGGAAAAATCATTTACCATTGTTAGTCTTTTTAGAATTATTAGAACGATTGAATATGACGATCGATGAATTCATGTTTTATCTTGATGGAGATAAAGTATCTCAAAAAAATTTGAGTTTGAAGAAAATGTTCCGGAATCTAGAAAAAAATAGTGGTGCAATCAATTATCAATTAAAAAAACTAGCCCAAGAAGTAGAATACTCAGATGATTTAGTCGTCATAAGAAATTATCTTGCTGTCAAAACTTATAAGTGGTATGAGGAAATCGATGGTGTAAAAAAATTAAATAAAAAAGATACTAACTATCTGAAAAGATTATCTGATTATTTAGAGAAAATCGATGAGTGGGGAAGATTTGAAATGACGACCTTTGCTACTCTCCTCTATTTATTTGAAACAAGTTACATCAAACAGCGATTAAAAGAAGTAGAAAAAAATGTGATGAAAAATGGAGAGTTTGAGATCTTCCATTCCATATTATCAGGTATTTATAATAATGTGTTTTTACTGATGATTGAAAGAGAAGAGCTAAAATTAGCTAAGTATTATTTGGAAAAACTATTTGAGACTCGACGTAGAATTATTTTTCAGCGAGAAACTGAAATATATCATCGGTTTTATCAACTTTTACTTGCGCACATCGAAGGAGAGGCTGTCAGTAAAAAAATAAAGGATTATATTATGGGATTAGAATTGATTGGAGCGAGCAAGTTGAAGAATGAACTTTTAGCTGATTTACATAGATTTGAAACACAATACGAGATCGAACATATTTTTAATATATTAGATAAAAATTTTTAGAAGTAAACATAAACCGAAAAGTTTGTGATATGCTCCCTATAAAGTAGACAAGGAAAAAAACAAAATTCCAAATCTACTTTATAAGGAGTTTTTTGTATGTCT
>NZ_JADNNI010000014.1:0-95790 GCF_015556925.1 Enterococcus sp. 1001283B150225_161107_E12
TCTACGTGATAAATGAAACACAACTGCCTCAACTTATCGTTTGTGATTGCCGTAGCAACTTTTATATCTTAGCAAACCCTCGGATGATTGTCAACTATTTTTTAAAAGTTTTTTGAACTCGTTTTTCACGAGGTCGTTTTAGCAACTCACTTATCATAACTTATCGTTTGTTATTTGTCAACAGTTTATTTTGTTTTTTTCTTTGCGAAATCAACACGTATGAACTTATCTCTCATAACCAACTTCGTTATATTATCATAAGAAAATATGATTGTCAACAAAACTTTTAAACAAATTTCATGATTGTTTTCATGTTTCAGCAACGTTGACTATACTATCATTAAAAAAAAGATTGGTCAAGGTAAAATTTAACTTTCACTGCACCTAATCTTTTTTTATTTATTTCACTCCATTTCTATTTCCTGATAGTTAAAATAATCAAAATCAGCATAGCTCCCTCCTCTTACATTTAAATCATGCACACCTATGCCAACAAAGTTTCCTGTAAAACCACCTGATAGTGTCTGCACATCAATTTTAGCACCGATTTTTTTCCAGTCTTGCGAACGTTTCACATAAAATTGCCCAAAAGTCTTTTCAACAACTACTTTGATCACTGTCTCTCTTCCTCTTAGCGGATAAATGTCAGGGCTAATCGTAACATGGCCTTCAACTGCACTAAGTAATCGGAGACACTTTCCTATCATTTCATCCCAGGTCAAACAGCAATAATAGTAATTTTCTTCATTTAGAAAAAGAAGTAGTCCAGCCATTTGGTTGAAGTGCTTTGGCTCATATTCCATTTTAGTTTGTGCAATAAATGAAAACGTTGTTTGTCGTACCGCTAATAAGTGTTGGTCAAACATTGACTGCAGTGATTCTCCTGCGAGCATCCTTAAGTAGCCATATCGACTAGTCAAATCGCACCAAGTTGTGTCTGGTAAACAACGACGAGCGTTCCAACTTTGTTTCATTTTACCTTCAAAATCATCAAAAAAACAAGAATTGATCTTTTGGATCACTTTCTCTTGTGTTGGAATGGTGACGCTCTCTCTTGGTTCATTTCCTCCTTCTTTTATACGCAACCAATTGTCTTCTGTCCAATACACTTCTTGAATAGCTGTTTCTCTACCTAAGATAGCAACGCCTTCGATAGGACGAGTACAAAGATGGACTATATACCATCTGTCGACTTCTGTTTGAACCAAACTTGCATGCCCTACACATTGTAAGCTTGAGCTTGGGTAACCATTTGCTGTCAACATTGGATTTTGGGGATCAACTTCGTAAGGGCCTAACAAATCACGACTACGACAAACGGTAACGGCATGTCCACTACCAGTACCACCTTCAGCAGTCAGCAAATAATAGTAATCATTGACATAGTAGAGATGAGGTGCTTCGGTCTTTGCGAGTTCCGTGCCTGTAAAGATCGTGTGAATCGGCCCGACCAGTTGTTTTTGTTTTGCATCATATTCTTGAATGACGATCCCTGCAGATTTATTAGGTGTCTTTAGTCGATAGTCCCAGATTTCATTCAACAGCCATTTCTTACCTGTACGCGGATCATGAAAAAGAGAGGGATCAAAACCACTACTATTTAGATAAATTGGATTCTCCCAAGGTCCCTCGATATCTTCCGCAATCATCATGTAGTTGTGAACATCTTTAAAAGGACGTGTTACGCTTTTAACATCTGTATAAACAAGATAAAACCGTCCATCTGAGTAACTGATTTGAGGCGCCCAGATACTTCCATTGATTGGATGACCCTTTAATGATACTTGATTCGTTAAAATATCCGTTTTATGTTCCCAATTGATTAGATCCGTTGACTCATATACACGAATGCCTGGTAACCATTCAAAAGAAGAAACGATCACATAATAAAAGCTACCCACTTTTAAAATATTCGGGTCAGGATTAAATCCACGAATGATTGGATTGATTGCTTTACTTTGAAACATCTGCTTCCCACCTTTGCTCTATTTTTTGGCGATACATACTTGAACCCGCTGCTAATAGATAGAAAAAGACAAAAGGATAAGCAATGAATTGTGTACCGAACAACAGCAAGACTCCTGAAACTAAATAAATGAGCGCTGCCATCGGACTTGCTTTTCCCTTCAACGATAAATAAAGAGCCAAACATAATCCACTCAAAGAGAGGAACAGACTCACACTAAACAATCCTGTTGTTTTTCTTAATAACTCAAACGTTTCTTCCACACTGCCAATGTACTCTAGCGAGAGAGCCTGATAGGTTTCTCGAAAATTTGAAAGAGACATTTGATTGAACGTTACAGCAATTCCACCGAAAAACAACAAAGCAGCAGATCCACCGATCAAACCAAAACTTATTTCCCATTTTTTCGTCATCTAATCGTCCTCCGTTTCAACAGTGATCCATGATTCACGACAAATTTCCCCTTGGTATCTATTATTTTTTTCGTAATAGCGTGCTGTTTGTCTGTTTTGTTTCTCATCCCAATCATGCCAACCACTTTGGTGGACATGCGCTCCTACATCACACTCTTCAAATGTCACCTGAGCATATGGACGCCAAGGCCGGCCTAAATAGATAGAAGGCACCTCGAAATCTGCAACGATTGCACACCTAAAAAAAAGAAAACCTCGTTCTTGTACTTTTACCGTTGAAGCGGCTGTGATATAGCCATTAGAAAAACACGCTAAACTCTTGATGGTACAATGGTCAAATACCGCATCTGCTCCACCAAAAATAAAATCGACAGTCCCTTCGATCCAACATCGTTCATAATATTGTCGACAATACTTGCGTTCCTTCGTCACTGGTGTAAGAAAGAGACGACCATCTTTTTGTGTAGCCGGCAACGGTCCTGTGCACAATGTATCTTGTTGCCCACACAATCGACAATTGATCAACTGGACTTGATGAGCATGATTGAACAGCGCGACTGCTTGCCCCACTTGTTCTCCTGCACCGGCGTTATTGATGATCTGTATATTTTCGAGACGAATGTTTTCTCCTTCAAGAAATAGCGTCGCGGTTCGAAACGTTTCTCTTGCTTCACCAGATGAAAGTGTTTGTTTCGCAAAACGGCACCCAACAATCTGTACTTCTCCTTGTCCTAGCATTTGGAAATTCGATAGCCGACATTCGACATATTCATGATAGACACCTTCTTGAATAATCATGGTCTTTTTTACGCTATCCGGCAATGAGCTAAGATTAGCAATTCCTGCTTGGATGGTCTGATAGTCTGCTTGCTCTGAGAATGGGTCGATCACGATTTCTGTTTCCATTACAGGTGCTCCTTTAAAAATGCTTGCCACTTACTTCGCATGTCACGTGTTTCAAAGTGTCCACCATTTAAAGAGTGTCCTTGAAAATTCATTGGTACTCCCAGTTGTTGATAATACAAATCTAGCTGTTTATTCAAGTGATAGACGCCTTCTGTTGGACACATTCGATCGTTTGTCCCTACTATAGTAAGCCGTTTACGAGGAGCAATTTTTTGCTGGATAGCTAGGGTCGTATATTCCTTCAATAAATTAGGAATATAATAATAGTAACCGTGGCAATCTAACATCTGATGTTTCAAGAGCGTTTCAACCTCTACTTGGCTAGCTAGGTCAATACATACTTTCACACGTTCATCCAATGCACTTGTCCACCAACTTAATAGTCCACCCATAGATAACCCCATCGTTGCGATACGTTGTGTGTCAATATCTTCTCGTGTTTCCAAGTAATCGATCAAGCTTAGCACATCAAAGATCCGCATTCCCCAAAGTGTTCGTCCTGTTAATAAGAATTGCTTAAAAAGTTCACTTTCAGCAATTCCACTGCGTTCTTCAAATCCCCAAGCATCGATTGCCCATACCCCATATCCCATACTCGTCAAAACCTTCGCAAACGAAGGTTCCACAAAATAGGATGCACCTTCTAACAATTCACTTTTTCCAAGTGAAAAATCGCCACCATGCGAGTGCAGATAAATCACAACAGGCAGAGGCTCCCTCTTTTTTGCTGGATAAATATAAATGGCAGGAACAGGTTCAAGATCATTTAATGCCAATTGATAATACTCAATTACTTGATCATCGTTGGTTTTTTGTGATAAACAGCTACCACTCGGTCTCAAGCAACGTGCGTCTCTCCCTAAGTACTCAATCAACTCCATTTTATTTAAGTTCCTTCTATAATAGATACATTCTTTTTATCCAACTCTGTCGATCGCATACGTTTAATTTCGATATCTTCCGAATCTTCAATCATGATTGCTGGTCCTTCATGATGATTGATCGTGATCTGCTGGAAAGAAATATGTTTACCAAACCGCACATAAAATCCTTGTTGGCGCATGGGTTCTAAACCCGTCATCATAGCTGGCACTCCCACTTTTGCATCTTTTGCCATTGATATATCGACATGATCGAAAGAAATGTCTTGAACCGCTTGTTCTGCTAACCCATAAATAAAACCTGCGGAAGCATGGACATTTCTAGCAGTGATCGATGAAAAATGAATACGCCGAACTTGTGGCGTTCGCTCATCGATTGGATACACTTCTTTGTCCCAGACGTAAGGATCTTTGCCACGAGGCCCGCAAAAATAATAAAGATTGATGACAAACGGACACAGTACTTGGTCCATGATCAAATTAGTTACTCGGACATCTTCGATCATCCCCCCTCGACCTCGGCGTGTCTTTAATCGAATCCCACGATCGGTTTGTTGGAATACGCAGTTCGAAATCGTTACATTCCGAATCCCGCCACTCATTTCACTTCCTAACACTACGCCACCATGACCGTGTACCATCGTACAATTGGTGATCGTGATATTTTGACAAGGTACCTTATTAACGGCATCCTCTGTCCCTGCTTTGATTGCAATACAGTCATCCCCAACATCAATATGGCAGTTACTGATATGCACATTGTGACAAGACTCTGGATCAATACCATCTGTGTTCGGGGAATCAGCAGGATTACAAATGACTACATGATCGATCGTCACATCTTGGCAATGATTCGGATGGATCGTCCAACTTGGTGAGTCGACCAACTGGATATCACGAATTGTTACTCGTCGACAATGATCAAAACCAAGCAATTTTGGCCGAGGGTACTCAAGTGTTTCATGCTCCTCTCGAAAAATGCGCCACCAGCTAGGACCACTACCATCTAATTTCCCTAAACCAGTGACAGCAATATTTTCTGCATGTTGCGCATAGATACATGAAGCATAGACCTTTTTAGGTACACCCTCCCAGCTGGATAAAATAGCTGAATACTGAGCTGGGTCATCTGTAAATTTCAATACTGCTCCAGGAGAAAGATACAACTCCACATTACTTTTCAAGCACAATGGCCCCGTTAAAAACTGCCCACTTGGAATGATTACTCTTCCCCCACCTGCTTCGGCTACTTGATCAATGGCTTGTTGGATCACCGTCGTGTTGAGTCTATCGACTGAGGCACCTAAGCTTAAAATATTTATCACTTAGATACACCTTCCACTTCTACTAAGGCTTGCAAAAAGGCACCAACACCTTTTTGATCGTTACATACAATTGGTTCACTAATATAGTAAGCATAAGAACCATCTCTTTGGTCTGCACCGCCTAGACCTGCAACTTGGCAATTTTTATTCAGATTCAGCCAGCCTTCTTTTGTTTCCAAAACAAATTCATCAAACAAACCTTGATAAGATTTTTTCAACTGAGGAAACCACACTTCTTTCTCCAGTATTCCTAAGCGAATCCCCTTTGCCATCGCATAAACGAACATACTGCTTCCTGAAGCTTCTAAATAATTCCCTTTACGTTTCGTTTCGGTTGTTACTTGGTACCAGGTGCCAGTTTCTGATTGATAAGGCAATAATGCTTCCAATGTGGATGTCACAATTTGCCCCAATAATCGACAGTCCACTTCTTTATGCAACAACTCGTAAGTATCGACACACGCCATCAAATACCAACCAATTGAGCGGCTCCAAAAATGATGGGATAATCCCGTTTCTAGATCTGCCCAAGGTTGCTTCATCTTTTCATCCCATGCATGGAACAATAAATTCGTTTTTGAGTCGAACAATCGCTGATAACTGATCTCAAATTGACGTAAGACATCTTGATAATCTTTTTTCGGCGTAAAGGTTTGGATAAATTCTGCATAAAAAGGCGCTCCCATATACAAACCATCTAACCATATTTGCCAAGGATAGATCGCCTTATGCCAAAACACACCTTCAGAGGTCCTTGGATGATTCGACAATTGTTTGGCGCAATTTTCTGCTGCTTTGCGATATTTTTCATCTCCTGTTTCTTTATAGAGGATAAAGAACAGTTTTCCAGTATTGATATGATCGATATTGTATTCTTCTAATTTATAGCCTTTGATCGAGCCATCTTCTTGTACGAAGTAGTCAATATTTGTTTGAATAAAGTCTAAGTACTTCTTCTCCTTCGTTTTCAGCCATAACAACTGAAATCCTTTCAAAACGACACCATAATCATATGACCATTTTCGTTCATATCCTTTATCTTGATACAAATAAGGTGTACGTGCCATAATACTATCTGCTAATTTCTCTGACCAATTCAATCTTCTTCCTCCAATCAATCATTTTAAAAGAGAAAGGGCTGCGGTTGGAATAGTTACAGCCCTTTCTTTGATACATCTACTATTACTGTGCAGCTTTATAAGCCTCTTCATATTCTTCAGCAATTTGATCGCCACCTTGGGCACGCCAATTGCTGATTGCTTGTTTGAATCCATCTTCATCTATTTGTCCCATAATATACTGGACAGTTGCATCGATCATGATTTTTTCGATTTCTGAACCGACTTCATTGTTTTTCTCTGAATCTAATGGAACCGTTGGATCTAACACAACAAACTGTTCATTTTCTTTGACTAATTGATTGGATAATTCTTTCTCTGGATCAGCATCTTTAAATGAAAATGTAACTTCACTTGGTCTTGAACTGGATAATGGTTGCACTTCCTGTTGCCAAAGATCCATGTCGATGTATTCAATCGCGCCATCTTCTTGCAATTGGTAGTGTGTTCCTTCAATACCACCTGTCATCAATTTATACATATCTTCTTCTAATAAATCATCGACAAACTGGAGTAATTTCTTCAATTGTGCTTCATCTTTGACCGAGGATTTAGGAAATGCCAATAGTCCCCCTACGCCATTTCCTTCTGACCATACATGGTAATCCCCATCTTCACCATCTGATATTTTATTTACTGGCACAAGCTCCATCTCTGGTTGAATATCTTTCCCCATATTTTTTAGGTTTTTGATATCGATCATCCCGGTATAGATCCCTGTTTTACCTTGTGCAAATTGTTCCTGTTGATCTGTCTTTTGAGTCACTGCAAAGTCTTGCGCTAAGTAACCGTTTTCAAATAAGTCTCTAGAAAAATTCATCGCTTTCATATACTCATCTGTATCAAATTCAGGTGTAAATTGACCGTTACTCTCTACTTTCCAACCATTCGGTGCACCGTAATACGATGTAAATAATTTGAAGCTCGTGTAACGGATATCACTCGGGGCGCGATCGCCAAAACCAACTGTATCATCGACACCATTGCCGTCTGGATCATTTTCTGTGAATTGCTTCGCTACTTCATAAAGTTCATCCAATGTATCTGGTACTTCCAATCCTAGATTGTCCAACCAATCTTTTCGGATAACTAAACCTGCACGAGCGTAATCTTTTTGCATAGGTACGCCATATAGTGCACCATCGATACTTGCCGCTTCGATTCGATCCTCTGATATCTTACTTAAATTTTTGTAGTCAGCTAAATAATCAGACACATCCCAGAAAACACCGGACTTTAACGCATTTCGCACAGAGGAATTTTTTAACATAGCAATTTGTAGTGTTACGATATCTCCCAGCTCATTTGAAGCTAATGCAGTGGTCAACCGTTCCTCTTTTGACGCATCAGGAATCCAGTTGAACGTCAATTCTGAATTGGTTTTCTCCTCGATTTTATCAACGATCGTATCATTAGGCGGCGAAGCTGTATGTAAAATGTTCAACCACGTGATTCGTGTTTTTCCATCCTCTGTATCTGCGGATGTATCACTTGAATCATTGCCACAAGCTGATAAAGCAAGTATGCTGAGCAAACCGATTCCTGCTGTTACTAACATTTTTTTCTTCATAATTGTTCTCCTTCACTGAATGTATTTTTATCTATTGCTACTTCTTTCTTTTTAAGACGATCAAATAGTTGCACCGCTGTCCAAGTGATGGCAAAAAAGAAGAAGCTACTCCCCATGAATGTCAACATACCAGGCACTAAGCGAATAATTACCGCATAACTGCCAATAATGATTAATAGTAAAACAAGTGAATAATGTAACTGAGAAAAACCAAACAAAAAAGCCATTTTGATTTTATAAAACATCCCTTGCCATTGGTAATGGGCCATAATCGGGAAAATATACAGCGCAGATAACACGTAAAAAAAGCTGATGACCAAAATCACTACGCGTAAGTACCAATTTTGGATATAGGCAAGATCTACGTACAGGACGAAAGCAACTGCAAAATATAACCAACTGATCAACAACGTTTCTTTGTAATTTTCTTTAAAATAGCGAAAGTACGTATGTGTCAGTGGAAAATCTTCAGATGAGCGTAGCCACTTTCGGATCACTGAGACCATTGCGTAAGACGCTGGACCAAAAGTGAATAGTCCGAGACCCAAAACGACTAATATTCCCCACAAAAAATTTAAGTAAACGAGTTGCAGGAGTCTGATCAAATTTTTATTTGTACTCTCTAACTTTTGCAACATCTGTTTGCTCCTTTTCTAGTACACACCGTCTTCACCCAATTTTTTTGCTACCTTGTTCGCAAGTACGACCATAAACAAGCCCACTACACCTTTGAATAAGCCCATTGAAGTACTAAAACTTAATTGTCCATTTTTCAATCCAGCAGTATAGATATATGTATCAAAAATCTCTGCCACACTGCGATTCAATGAATTGAGTAGTAAGTACATATGCTCAAATCCTAAGTCAAGTGTTTGACCAATTTTTAAAATCAACAAGGTAATGATCACTGGACGGATCGCAGGTAATGTCACATGCCACGTCTTACGTAAACGTCCTGCCCCATCCATTTCGGCTGCTTCATATAATTGCGTATCTACTGCGGTGATTGCAGAGAGATAAATGATCGTTGACCACCCTAGTTCTTTCCAAATCACCTGTCCAATGTAGACTGTTCGTGTCCAGTCAGGCGACGTCAAAAAACTTATTTTATCTAGCCCAATACTGGCCAAAAATTCATTGATGACCCCACCGTCCACATTCAAAAAGACATAGGTGATTGAGACGATGATGACCCAAGACATGAAATGCGGAATGTAAATGATTGTTTGGATACTATTCTTGAATCGCTTGTTCGTTACTTCATTCAATAGAAGTGACAGAATGATCGGCATTGGGAAAAAGACAAAAATATTCAGTCCAAACAAAATCAGCGTATTCCTCAACAGCATAAAAAATGTTGGCTCAGTAAATAATCGAATGAAGTGCTTGAAACCAACCCAAGGACTACCAAGAATCCCCAGATAAGGTTGATAGTCTTGGAACGCAATCACTAAGCCACCCATAGGTAAATATCTGAAAACAATGAAATAAAGGATTCCTGGAAGAATCATCAAGTACAAAAATTTATTCGTTTTGATTCCAGCAATCGTCTTCCTTCTTCTTTTTATTCGTTCTTCCTTTTTTGATAAAGTAATTGAACCCAGCTCTCTTTTTACACTCTCCATAAGCCCTCCTTGTTAAACATTGTGTGACTTTAACCGCTATCCACAGCATAAAGGAAGAAAAGTAATTCCGTATATAATCATTTTCACTGACGTAGGTAACTGGCGATCATCACTTGATTCCTCACTTTCCGCTTCATCTGATCGATTTTTTAGGGAATGCCCGTTGCAGCTATATGAAACCTCATGATTTTCCTTCCCTAAAAAATGATTATGTACGTAATTTCAAGCAGATGATAGATTGGAGGTACAAAAATACTTATGGTTTAAGGAGGGTTCTCTCTAAATGAAAAAAAAGGTTTCGCTTGGAGAAAAAAGCTTTACGATTTTTAATTCCATTTTTCTACTATTATTAGCTTTGATCTGTATCGTACCGTTTTTAAATATCATCGCCACTTCATTTGCTTCTACACAAGAAGTCGTAGCAAAAAAATTCATCCTTTTCCCTACTACGTTTTCTTTAGATGCCTATCGTTACATCTTATCTACACCAACGATTTTCCGAGCTTTAGCTGTTTCTATTGGGGTTACTGGGCTTGGGACGGTCGTCAGCATGTGCGTGACTTCATTGATGGCCTATGGATTATCACGTAAATATCTTTTTGGGCGAGGATTTTTTAACTTTATGGTTGTCTTTTCCATGCTCTTTAGTGGTGGAATGATCCCGACATTCTTAGTGGTGCGCTCCTTGGGATTGATCAATTCGTACTGGTCGATGATTTTACCTGTAACTGTCAACGCCATGAACATGATCATCATGCGTAACTTTTTTCAAGCTTTACCTAATAGTTTAGAAGAATCTGCCAAAATGGATGGCTGTACTGATTTTGGAGTCTTTTTCAAAATTATGTTGCCCCTTGCTTTACCTTCCATTGCGACGATTTCACTTTTTTATGCTGTGACCTATTGGAATACTTATATGACGGCGATTTTATACATTAACGATTCTTCAAAATGGCCGATTCAAATCTTGTTACGTCAAATCGTGATCGTGTCAAGCGGGATGCAGGCAGAAAGTAGTGCTGTCGATATCATTCCACCGGCACAAACGATCAAAATGGCCGTCATCGTGATTGCTACAGTGCCAATGTTGGTTGCTTATCCATTTGTTCAAAAGTACTTTGTAAAAGGGGCATTGGTCGGCTCTGTCAAAGGTTGACCCTTTCATACTTAAAGATACGCTTAAAATTAATTATTCATTTAAATAGCACGATCTAGGAAAAACTAATTTTTCAAAGATCGTGCTATTCCTCACAATAAAAACAAATATTTTTCCTGAGTAACTCATGTAGGACTTTAATGATCGGTGTCACTAAGTTGTCCTCAGCGGTTTTTCTTACGGTACTCACCAGGAGTGACGGATTCTTTCTTTTTGAAAAAGCGAATAAAATTTTGTGAGTTACGATATTTGAGTCTTTCTGCTATTTCTTTCACGGATAACGTCGTCTCCGTCAACCACTTCTTAGCGATCTCTAAGCGATAGTTCTGAATGAAATCTCCAAAGTTTTCACCGGTTTCTTTTTTAAACACGTTACTCAAATAGTTAGGATTATAATGAAGGCGATCTGCCACCATGTCTAGCGACAGATCACAATCATATTCGCTATAGATGATATGGATCATTTTTTCTGATAACGATTTAAACTCTTGCTCCGTGATTTCTTGAGAGTTTTTTGTGATCGGTTGAACAAATTGTTCTAACAGCAATTGTTCAAGTTCTTGAGGATGATAAGTATATAACACCTTAACATATATTTGCTTCAATTCTTCAAACTGCGTAATATTCACACCCAATAGTTGCCCCAACTGAACAAATTCATTGACTAAACGAATAGCTACAACTTCTCGATTCAATCGATTTTTATTTTGAGTGAACATCTCAACGATCAATTCGTGAAGAAGGCAACTGACGTGTTCGTTTCCTGAACGGATTGCTTCAAATAAACGATTTTGTTTTTCCATCGGATATTTGATCAGTGTCTTCTCCTGTTGCTCTGAGATGATTTCATGGTAGAACACAATTGAATTTGGTCCAGTGTTTACCCGATGATATAAGGCTTCTTTCGCTTGGTCGACAGATTGCTTACTGTCATTCAGCGTAGTAAAACAATCACTGATCCCAATGCTAACAGTCAATTTGAGATATTCTTGAATCATTTTTTGTATCTGGCGACAGTGATCCATTACTTTTTTATTCGCGAATACTTCTTCCTTTGGACTTCGATAAATCGTTGCTTGCATTTCTTCGTTTAGCACGATAGGAATCATTCGTTCTTCTTTAGGAACAATCTCAGCAATCATTTGGTTGATAGCCAATAGTAATAAATCTCGTTCTCCTCCATGGCTCTCTTCTAAAAGATCGATCTGCACGATTGCTGTATAGTAACATTCATTTTGCGAGTCATAGTTGAACTGCTGTAATCGTTGATCCAATTCCCGTTTTTCCACACGATTTCTAAAGAGGCTCAAGACAAATAAAGTTTCTAGTTGTGGTTTCTGTGTAATCAAATTCGCACTTAATAATTCATTTTCACCAATTACTTGGCTCACTGACTGGACAACGTTCTCTAATTTCTTCCCAGACAAGCCTTCCGAATGGAGATTCAGTCGGTCTTGAATCTGACTGATAGGACGAACATATCGTTCAGAAAAGATATAGGACAAGCCCCCCAGTAAAATGATCAAAGTAAAGGATACAGTGGCTAATCCGATTTGCAAGTTTCGGACAGTCGTACCTATAGTTGCAGGATCGATCTCTAATTGATACTGCCATTGATTGTAATCAGATTGGAGCAAGATGAAATTCCGACCATTTCTTTGAACCACTGTTGGTACATTCGCTTCGATATTTTGGACTGTTATCATCCCTTCTTTTGATGATTCAGCATCAGTAAAAAGTATCTCTGCTCCATAATAGATCGTTAAGCGGTCTTCATTGCTTCGTTCAATGATTCGTTTCAGCGCCTGATGGTCGATCGAAGCAAAACCTAGCGCATACTTTTCACTGACTGCTTTAGGTAATGCAACAACCATTTCAATTCCATCTGGTTGTTTCGTCCAAAAAACTTGTTGATCCTGATGGACGTACTGGGCTTTTAAATCAGTCACTTCTTGTGGTGATAGTTGATTCAGCGACCCATTCACGACACCCCAACCGCCTTTTAGGCTGACTAACTTGAACGCATTTTCCTCCATTGCGATCGTTTCAATAAAATTAAGTTCTTTTCGTACTTCGGAATAAATAGTGTAGTCGGTATGATTCAAAGGAGATTGAAATATTTCGGAGAAGTTTTTAGTGGAGCCGTATGTAGCGAAAGAATACTCGATCGTTCGAAACTTCCATTCTACATTTGTTTTGATTTGTTTCAATAGATTTTGTTTATCTAGTAAATAGTTCTCTTCAATCGAGTCATAGGTGTTGGTATAGATAAATAAGCTAAAGCCAATGACCAGTACCATACCGATAATAAAAATCGGTAAAAACATTTGATAAAACAACATTTTATTTTTCATCAAACTTCCTCTCCTCCCGAAATTAAAAGGCTTACATTTTATGTAAAATTGATTATCTTCTAAAGCAATGAGTATCTTCACTCTTTCAGATTAACATACTACTATTTAAAAACATAAGTTTTTTTGAAAGAGTCAAACCTAACGATATCAAGCTATGTTGACTAAAACTTCTATTCATATTACGATGAATGCGCCACCAATTGATTGATTTAAGCATGAACACGAGCAATAGATTTTGCTATCAACAAAAAACACCAAATTCGTGAAAAATAAGCATGTAGCCGTCATAAAAATAACAACTATTGATAATTCTCGTTACGTTTCAGAGATTTTTATCATAAAATTTTTGTCTCACAGAAAGGAAATCATTCAATGGAAAGATTAACTAAAAAGCAATACCCTAAAAATCAAGCTGCAATTACTTGTCTACAGTTTGGTGAAGGGAATTTTATGAGAGGATTCGTTGATTGGCAACTTCAGCAGTTAAACAATCAAGGCCTCTATCAAGGAAATGTTGCAATCGTCCAACCACTAGCTCACGGACTAAGTGACAAGCTGGCTGAACAAGATCAACTCTATACAGTTCTACTCCAAGGGTTAATTGATGGTAAAGTCATCGATACGACAGAGCCGATCACTGTGATCGACCGTACGCTCAACCCTTACGAGCAATGGCAAGAGTTCCTCGCATTGGCAGAAATCGATGAATTAGCCTTTGTCTTTTCTAATACGACAGAAGCTGGTATTAGTTATCATGAAGCCGATACGCAAAATGATCTCCCCCCAACAAGCTTCCCCGCAAAATTGACTGCCTTTTTGTATCATCGATTCAAAATGAATAAAAATGGACTCACGATCATCCCATGCGAACTGATTGATCGCAATGCAGAGCTTTTAAAAAAATTCGTTTTACAGTATGCAAAAAATTGGCAGCTTGAAACAGAATTTATCGATTGGTTACACCAAGAAAATCATTTTTATTGTAGTTTGGTGGATCGGATCGTTCCTGGGTTCCCGAGAGATGAAATCGATGAACTGCACCAACGATTGGGATATGACGATCAACTGTTGGTAAAAGCTGAACCATTTATGTTGTGGGTGATCGAAGCACCGGAGGAATTGAATGAACACTTACCATTAAAAAAAGCAGGTCTGAATGTTGTCTTGACTGATGATTTGACGCCCTATCGTGAACGAAAAGTCCATCTACTCAACGGTCCTCATACTGCAATGGTGGCGATTGGTCTACTGTCAAACGTCTCAACAGTCGAAGAAGTCATGAAAGATCCTCTACTATCCGATTACATCAACACATTAGTGACTAGGGAATTGATCCCAATGCTACGCTTACCTGAAGAAGAGTTGCTGGCATACGCTAGACAAATCAACGAACGGTTCTTAAATCCTTTTGCACATCATCAATTACATGCGATTGCTTTGAACAGTGTTGCCAAATTTCAAACACGATTACTACCTATTCTAAAAAAATACATTGAAAAAAGGGAAGCACTTCCTTCCTATCTGACTGTCTCATTTGCTGCCTTGATCTTGCTTTATCGTGCCGATCATTCGAAAATCCATGTAAACGATGACCCAATGGTACTCGCTAGTTTCGCTGAAGCTTGGGCTGAGCCAGAGACTGCTGTCCTTCAACTATTGAAAAATCCAACGCTTTGGGGCGAAGATCTATCCGTACTTCCTGATTTAACAGAAACAGTTTCACATTACGTGACAGAGATCGATCAAAAAGGCATTCGTAACGTATTATATGAATTGAAAGGATGAAAAACATGACTGATCCAGATTTCTCCACTCGAATCATCCAATTACACCCACAGGACAGCGTTGTCGTAGCTACTACCACGATTCCAACGAATACAACACTTCGCTTCGATGATGTTACATTAACTACCTTTGAAGAAATCCCCTTAGGTCATAAAATTGCTTTGTCTGATTTGAGCGCAGGGGCTGATGTGATCAAGTATGGCTATCCGATTGGTCATCTCTTGACGGATGTCAAAGCAGGACAATGGATACATACGCATAATATCAAAACAAATCTTTCTGGTGAGGAAAGCTACCAATACCAACCAAAATCATGCCCCATCGTCTATCCACAAGAAAATCGCACCTTTCAAGGCTATCTTCGTGAAGACGGACAAGCTGGGATTCGCAATGATCTCTTTATCGTTCCAACCGTTGGCTGTGTCAATGGAATCGCTGAATTGATCATCCAAGAATATAAAAAACGACATGCAGATGACAATCCTTTTGATCATCTCACGATTTTAAAACATCCTTATGGTTGTTCTCAATTAAGCAAGGATCATGAGAATACGAAAAAGATTCTAGCTGATGCGATCCATCATCCGAATGCTGGCGGTGTGCTTGTATTTGGATTAGGTTGTGAGAATAATACGATACAAGAATTAAAGGCTAGTTTAAATAAATATAACAAACAACGAGTAAAATTTTTAACTGCCCAAGATGTCACTGATGAAATAGGACATGGCGTCTCTTTGCTTGAAGAATTAGCAGAAATCGCACGAAGAGATTTCCGTGTTCCTGTTCCTCTGGATAAACTAACGATTGGGCTAAAATGCGGTGGTTCAGATGGGTTGTCAGGGATTACTGCAAATCCATTGCTAGGTGCCTTTTCTGACTATTTGATTTCACAAGGTGGTAGCACGATCTTGACGGAAGTGCCCGAAATGTTTGGTGCCGAACAAGTTCTGATGGCACGAGCAGAAAATCAAGCAGTCTTTGAATCGATCGTTCGATTGATCAATGATTTCAAACAATATTTTCTCTCTTATAATGAACCAGTCTATGAAAATCCTTCTCCCGGAAACAAAGCAGGTGGTATCTCTACCTTAGAAGACAAGTCACTTGGTTGCACCCAAAAAGCAGGAAATTCAACGGTAGTCGATGTGTTAGCTTATGGTGAAAAAGTACGTAAAACTGGGCTGAGTTTACTGGAGGCACCTGGTAATGACCTTGTTGCCGCATCTGCGTTAGCTTCTGCTGATTGTCAACTCGTCTTGTTCACCACAGGCAGAGGAACACCTTTTGGTTCTTACGTTCCCACGCTAAAAGTATCAACCAATACACCTTTATTCGAACGAAAACAACATTGGATGGACTTTGATGCTGGTGAATTGTTGACTCAATCCATGGCAGAGGTCTTACCTTTATTTATCGATAAAATCATCCGTGTTGCGAGCGGAGAAGAGACAAAAAACGAAGCCAACGATGTAAGAGAACTAGCTATTTTTAAAAATGGTGTCACACTTTGATTTTTCTTATCACTACCCAATCTGAAATTGAAAGAAGTGAAGTAAATGTTTTTATCTGATGATTTTTTATTAACCAATCAATGGTCAAAAAAACTGTACCATTCATCTGCTGAAAAAATGCCGATCATCGACTATCACTGTCATCTATCACCAAAAGAAATTTATGAGAACAAACCTTTCACTAATTTGACAGAAGCCTGGTTGAGTGGCGATCATTACAAATGGCGTTTGATGCGAGCCTGTGGTGTTCCAGAAGAAAAAATCACTGGTCACGCCTCAGATTACGAAAAATTTTACGCTTGGTGTCAAACGGTGCCGAAAATCATAGGCAATCCTTTGTATACTTGGACACATCTTGAATTGAAACGTTTCTTCCAAATCGATTTACTGATCAATGAAGAAAATGCTCTTAATATCTGGGAACAAGCAAATAAACGGTTAGCTGAACCAGCGTTTCGTCGACGAGAGATTGCGAAAAATGCGAAGGTGACTGTCATTTGCACAACAGATGATCCCATTGACGAGTTAGTCTATCACGAATTATTGGCAAAAGAAGAACCTGATCTCACAGTATTACCAGCGTTTCGACCAGATGCTGCATTAAATCTCACCCACGAGGGATTTTCTGAATGGTTGTCAAAATTGTCTCACGTAATTGGCAAACCAATCGCTGATTACACTTCTTTGATCACCGCATTGAGTCAAAGGATCGACTATTTCCACCTGCATGGCTGTCGCCTATCGGATCATGGATTAGATCGCTTGTCCTATCACAAAGCTTCTGAAAAAGAACTTGAACAGATTTTCCAGAAAGCATTGGCAAAAGAAACACTGACACAGACAGAAATTGATGCTTATCGAACAGAAACACTCAACCGGCTGATCCCTCTGTATCATGCGCATGGTTGGACGATGCAGTTGCATCTCCATGCTTATCGTAACTGCAATACCCAAGCATTCACACGCTTAGGGCCAGATACTGGTTACGACGGGATCAACGATCAACCACTAACCAGCCACCTGCAACAATTGCTGGATCATGCCGAGAAAAACAATCAATTACCGAAGACCATCCTTTATTCGCTCAATCCAAATGATTATCCCTTACTGCTTGCTCTGATGGGTAGCTTTCAAAAGGAAACGGCTGGAAAACTCCAACTCGGTTCTGGTTGGTGGTATAACGATACCCGAGCAGGCATGCGTGAACAGATGACACAACTTGCTGATAGCGGTGTTTTAGGAAATTTCGTCGGTATGTTGACGGATTCTCGCAGTTTTCTCTCTTATACACGACACGAGTATTTCCGACGTGTTCTCTGTGAGCTGATCGGTGAAATCGTGGAACGAGGCGAAGCGCCCGAAGACATCCATCTTTTAGGAACCTTAGTGGAAGATATCTGTTATACAAATGCGCGAAACTATTTCGGTTTCTTTGAGGAAGAAAAGTGACTATGCAAACGATCCATATCGCAGGCGATTCCACTGCTTCAATCAAAAACATGACTGCTCGACCAGAGACCGGCTGGGGAGAAGTCCTCGGTAAATACTTCCAACCTAAGATTCGGATAAACAACCGAGCAAAAAATGGCCGTAGTTCAAAATCATTCATTGAAGAAGGACGATTCACTTGCTTGAAAGAAGAATTTCAAGCGGGAGACTTTTTACTGATCCAGTTTGGCCACAACGACCAAAAAATCACTGAAGCAAAAGGAACAGAACCATTTGGTGGGTATCTGGAGGCACTTGATATCTATGCGCAAACAGCCTTATCCTTAAATGTACAGCCAATTTTCTTGACCCCTGTCACACGACGCCTTTACTTAAAAAATGGGGAATTAGATCCGAACTGCTTAGGAGAATATCCAAACGCAATGAGGCAATTCGCAGAAAAAAATAACTATCCCATTTTGGATGTTTTTACTCGATCACAAACTACTCTTCAACAGTATACGCAAGAAGAAACAAAAAAATTCTACTTGCATTTACCAGTTGATACTTATGAAAATTATCCCTCAGGCCTTTGTGACAACACCCATTTTAGTCCAGAAGGCGCTGCTTTAGTCGCTCAACTCGTCGTTGAACTACTAAAAGAAACAGATTTTTCATTAGTAAATTACCTTGAAACCTCTTCTATCTAAAACTCGATTCAAAGAATTTACAATTTTCCCCAGACAAAGCGTGTCTGAGACATTAGGACTCTCGCCCCCCTAAAACCGAATAAACGGCGGGAACAGAAGTAACCTCTTCGAAAAATAAGGCGCCACCCACAAAAATTTAAAAAACAATTTTCGTGGATGGCGCCTTATTTCTCGAGGCTAAACACTTCTGTCCCGACCTCATTCAGTCTATTAAATTATGACTCACCGACACAATCAAAGACTTTGTGTTTGATTGTTATTCTTTGTTTTTTCCGCTAGCGAAGGCCTTCTAGACGTAATTGCCAAGCTGACACCCTCTTTTAATTTTTCAAACATAAAAAGATCTTTATTTTCTATTTGTGGACTTTGGCGGATTTCTTGAAAGATCATTCGTTGGTCTTTCACCGTATAACGTGCATATTCGTGGATATAACGATGAGTTATCATGAGCGAAAGAAGAGAAAAAGGCGTGTGGTTCTTTTGTTTTTCTGTTAACCGCTGGTAAATGACTCGATCCAGTTTTTCTGCCCAAATCAAACTGTTTTGATAATGCTCGAAATGCGTTTTTGTGGATACCCAACGAAAATGTTTATCATAGGCCCATGAATCTTCGACAAGTTGATGTTTCATTTTTTTTAGTGTCTGTAGTAACTCTTTTGTTCGTTTATGTAGAATAAATTGATTGAAAAGGGCTAAGTCAAAAGGTTTTGTAACATTCAATTCTTTAATAGGTGCGTTAATTTCAATTGCCATTTTTTTTCGCATAGGTTCACATCCTCTCATTTGTTTATTGGTGTCTTTCTGCAACTTAATGATAACAAAGGATGATCCTTGCCTGTCCATCACTTTTTCTCCTGAAAGAAAAAATTGTTTTTTATAAAAAAAACTGGCATGAAATCCTTTAGAGATTTCATGCCAGAGAGTTATTTTGCTGATGACTATTCGCTGTACAAGTCGCGTACTGGTGTCATGATGATACGGTTCAAATCATTGATGATCGTGCTGAATCCTTGTTCTTTTTGCATCAAGTCATTGATAACTTCTTCTGTTTGGATTTTCATTGCCATTTCTTGGGCTCTGGCAGCATCTTCATCGCTGAATTCTTGTCCGCTCATTTGTTTTTCTTGTAATTCGATTTGCATTGCTTGGAAATCTTTGAATAGTTGATGTGCTTCTTCATTCGCTTTTACTTTTGCATAAGCTTCTTCTAGCTCTTTGAATTCTTTTAGTTCACGAATCTCACGTTCGATTTGATTTGC
The DNA here is from genome assembly GCF_015556925.1 of Enterococcus sp. 1001283B150225_161107_E12. Taxonomy (NCBI): domain Bacteria; kingdom Bacillati; phylum Bacillota; class Bacilli; order Lactobacillales; family Enterococcaceae; genus Enterococcus; species Enterococcus sp. 1001283B150225_161107_E12. The sequence goes on from NZ_JADNNI010000014.1 coordinate 20,008, forward strand.
ACTATCATAAATATTTGACATACGGAGGCCTCTTTTCTTCTATTTAATAAACTCTATTGTAACATGAGGTGATTCGTTTTCAAAGTGCCTACTCTCCCTGGAATCGACGCCATAGATCTCGTGTTGCATCACCGATACCTTGTACGCCTTCTCTCAGCATATCACCAAAATTCCTTAGACCGTCTTTCGCTTGTTCGCCATAACGATCTAAATTGTCTTGCCAGTTCCCCTGATTCTCTTCATTGGTTTGTGAATTATCTGGTACTTGATCTGCTGGGACGACTTGACCACCGGTAGCATAGGCATCCGCAACATTGAATCTTGTTTGCTCAGTGTAAGGCAAGATGCCTTCTGCTGCCGATTTGAAGACTTTCCCCACCACATTGCCACTTGTACCTTCTAAGTAGTGAAGTTCACTCGTTTCTTCAAATCCCAACCAAGTAGAGATGACTACATCTGGGGTATATCCAACAATCCATTGGTCATTCGCTTTTGTTGCATCAAAATTGGTTTCTGTCGTTCCTGTTTTTCCTGCCACCGTATAACCATATGGATTCGCTGCAACACCCGTTCCATTTGAGAACGTACCTAGTAACATGCTGGTCATTTGGTTCGCCGTTTCTTCGGAAATGACCTGCTTTGGTTTACTGTTGGTATTATCAACGATGACTGCTCCAGTAGAGTCAACGATCTTGGTGATCAAATGCGGTGTATACATCTTCCCATTATTGGCAAATGAACCATAAGCCCCCGCCATAGTCATAGGAGATACCCCATTTTTCAAACCACCTAACGCTAACCCATAATACTTGTCTGAATCAGCTAAAGGTAAGCCAAATTCTTTTGTCTTATCAAAGCCTTTTTGAAGACCGATCTCATGAAGTAACCACACAGCTGGTAAATTCAAGCTTTGAGCAACCGCTTGATACATCGGTACTTCCCCTTGATAGGTCCCATCAAAGTTATGTGCATCATAATAAGATTGTGGTTTATCTTCAAGAATACTTGACGGTGTATAGCCAGCTTCTAATGCGGGAGCAAACACACTAAGCGGTTTGATCGATGAACCAGGTGAACGTTTCATCTGCGTCGCAAAGTTGAATCCTCTAAAGACATGTTCCCCACGTCGACCAACGAGCGCTGCAACCCCGCCTGTTTTCGGATCTAGTGCAACTGAACCTGATTGGACCATGGCACCATCTGTCGCATTTGGAGGGAATAACGCATCATTTTGATAAGTCGCTTCTAGTTGTTGCTGATAATTCTGATTCAATGACGTATAGATTTTATAGCCTTTATTCATGACATCTGCTTCATCTAAGCCATATTCACTAACAGCTTCATCAATCACTGCATCAAAATAATAAGGATAACGATAACCAGACTCCGAACCAGTATACGTATCATTCAAATAGTGCGTGATGTCCGTTTGAGACTCAGCAGTTGCTTGTTCTTCACTGATTTTACCATTTTCTGCCATCACACTTAGCACTGTGTTTTTCCGATTATTGGCATTTCCCGGATGATCGATTGGGTTGTAGATACCAGGCCCCTTTAGCATCCCCGCTAACGTAGCAGCTTCAGACAGAGTGACATTGTTAGCATCCACTCCGAAATAGCGTCTAGAGGCATCTTGCACGCCCCAAACCCCATTACCAAAATAGGCATTGTTCAGATACATCGTTAAAATTTCTTCTTTGCTGTACTTCTTCTCGATCTCAATCGCTAGAAAAAGTTCTTTTGCTTTTCGGTCAAACGTTTGATCTAGTGTAAGATACGCATTTTTGGCTAACTGTTGGGTAATTGTACTTCCGCCACCCCCGCCTGTACCACCAGATGTAATCATCCTTACTGCTGCTCTGGCAATCCCTTTGATATCAAAACCAGGATGTTGATAAAAATTCCGGTCTTCGGTTGAAATAACGGCATCTTGGATCAATGGAGAAATCGCATCTAACTCCACATAAGACCCTTTTTGCGCATACAACGTCCCAGCCTCTTCATTATTTTTATCATAGATCACGGTCGATTGACTCAAACCAGATTTCAGTGTTTCAACATTCGCTTGTTTTGCTAATACAAATAGATAAATACTCGTGATCAATACGAAGATCAGTCCGATCAGTAAAATCAACTTGTTGATATGATATTTTTTCCAAATGCGCTTGCGCCAGCGATGGAATTGTCCAAGGTAAGGCTTAATCCATCGCCAAAAACTGATGAGCGCAGTTTTTATTCTTCCTAGCATGCTCTGAAAATCCATTCACTTCTTCTCCTGTCTATTGATCTCATTCTTCTCATTTTAACATAACTAATTATGCGTGACGTCCTGCTTGAGATGTAGGTGTACGCTTTGTTTATTCACAATGTGGATAGTTTAGCATATGAAATGACAGAAATTTTCCATTTTTTTCTTAAATATCTGTTAAAAATGTTACAATGAATCTGAATTTCAATGAAAGGTGTGAGCATGTGGACATCACGATCACGTTACCTGAATCTCATCCAACGATGACGATTCGAGAATTACTAGAAAACGAGTGGCTTGTACCAAGAAAAGTCCGTCACTTTTTGCGTATACGTAAAAACGTCTTAGTGAATCGCGAACCTGTTTTATTCCATCACGAAGCAAAAGCTGGGGACCAGATCACTTTGCACTTTGAGGAAACTGACTATAGTTACCAAGATGTTCAATTGGGGGAAGCAACAAAAGTCAGCGTGTTGTACGAGGGCGAGCACTTGATCATTGTTAATAAACCAGTCGGTATCAAAACGCATCCGAATGAACCGACGGAAACGAATACGTTATTGAATCATCTGGCTGCTTACTTAGCTCAAAAAAACCAACGTCCATATGTCGTTCACCGATTAGACAAAGAAACAAGCGGGGCTGTTCTATTCGCTAAAAATCCTTTTATTTTGCCTATTTTAGGTAGAATGTTGGAACAGAAAAAAATCTACCGCCGTTATCAAGCCGTTGTCTGGGGTAAAATTTCTCAAGATGTAACAATCACAGACAAAATCGGCAGAGATCGTCATGATCGTCGCAAACGAGTGGTCGATCCAAGAAATGGGCAACCAGCCAGCACACATGTCCAAGTCGCCGAAGTTTCGGCAGATAAAACAAAGGTCTATTGTGTCCTAGATACAGGGAGGACGCATCAAATCCGCGTACACTTAGCGCATCAAGGCCACCCCATTGTTGGTGACCCGCTCTATCAAACGAAGTCAGCGAAACGTTTGATGCTCCATGCGTTGGAACTCCATATGACCCATCCATTTACACAAGAAAAAATCATTGCACGAGCATTGCCGGGATTATGGTAAACACTTGAAAATAGTCATAAAAAAAAGCTGAGATTTGGGAACTTAATACGGTCCCGATTCTCAGTTTTTTCCTATTTCTATCAAAAAATATAAATCGACAGTAAGCATCTATATGTTTCACTTACATTATATGTATATAAAACATCAAGGAAATCATTCATATGAATATTGAAAGAACTAACCTTTCGTCACAAATTGCTGTAGCAACCAAAGCGACTGCTGTTACTATGGAGAACATGACCGCTGCAATAGATACTGGCTATGAAAAATTGATGCAAGCTGTTGCCCAACAAGGTGCCCAACTGATTAGCGCCTCCTACTGTGCTTATCTGAATAGCAACGAAGACTTTACCGTCTTTGACATTGAGTTAGGGATTCCTATCAATACAGCTATTTCTGCAAGTGATGAGGTGTATATGAGTCAAACGTATGGTGGAAAAGCCGTTATCGCCACACATCAAGATTCTTACGCCACACTTGAGGCAACATACGAGGCAATGCTGGTTTATCTCCAAGAAAATCATTTGGAAAGTACAGGCGTTTATTATGATTACTATCTAAGTAATCCGCTTGATACACCGGAAGACCAATTATTGACACAAGTTGTTTTTCCAATCAATTAAGTTCGGATTCATGTTGCTCCAAACCAGTCTCATTTGCAACGATTATTTCTTGTAAATAATACTTCTATGACCAATAGCAAATATTTCAATTATAATTTCAGAGTCAATTATATTTGCTAGTATGCGATAATTCCCAATGCGGTACCGCCACTCACCATCTCGATTTCCCGTCAATCCTTTACCGTGTTGTCGAGGGGTGCTGGTTCCTTCCAAATTTTTTCTAATCCAAGCAACAATTATTCTTGCCTGATTTCGATCCATCTTTCTTAACTGTTTCTGCGCTTGAGGCATATAGATAACTTTATACTTCATCTAACAACTTCTCCATGTCAGACTGAGAAATCCCCTTCTCTTTTTTCTTTTTAGAAAGTGCCATTGCATCTTTTAATAATTTTAAATCAATCTCATCTTCGATTTTATCAAGTACTGACGTCCTGTAAAGTTCCGTCAATGATGAGTTATGTGCTTTAGCATATTCTGCTACTAGTTCTTTTTCATCATCTGGAATTCTAAATGTAATTGTGGATTGTCCCATAATCTACCCCTCCCTCTAATTTGTAACAACATCGTACTAAAAATACATTCTTTTGTCAACACAACGTTAGTACGTAACATATAGAATAAAAAAGAACGGCTACCAATAATGACAGTCGTTCTCTATACCTATTTTTATTCAATTTTCCATCTAAAAATTAAAAGTCGCTATTTTCTTCTTAGATTTATGCAAATTCATCTGCTTCTCGATGTGCCTTTTCCGCTAACAGTAGGCTTCCAATGATCCCACTTTCATTCGGCATGCCCCATTGAACAATATACTCATCTACTGGCGGTGTTTCCATGTAACCAGCCATCAATGTCATAAATTGTTCTCTCACTTTTTGTAGTAAGTGTGCTTGATTCATGACACCACCACCTAAAATGATTTTTTCTGGCGCTAATGTCAATGTATAATTGACTAATGCTTGGGCAAGATAATATGCTTGGATATCCCAGACAGGATGATCCTCAGGTAAATTTTGTCCTTTGATTCCTGTACGTGCTTCGATTGATGGTCCAGCAGCTAATCCTTCTAAACAGTCTTTATGGAAAGGGCAAGTTCCTTCGTAGTTGTCTTCTGGATGACGTTTGACCATGATGTGTCCCATTTCCGGATGCGCACTACCAGAAAGGATATCGCTATTCAACACGACTCCGCCACCAATACCTGTGCCGACAGTCAAATAGATGCAACTATTTTTACCTTGCGCCGCCCCTTTCAACAATTCGCCATATGCCGCAGCATTGACGTCGGTTGTCCATGCCAAAGGAACGTCGTATCGTTGTTTGATGCTTCCTAAGAAATCAAAATCTCGCCATCCTTGTTTAGGCGTAGCTAAGACATAGCCATAACGCTCATTGGTTGGATCAATACCGATGGGGCCAAAGGAACCGATTCCAATTGCTTCTAATTCAAAACGATCAAAGAAATCAAATACTAACGCCAACGTTTCCTCTGGTAAAGTTGTCGGTACACTGATTTTTTCAATGATTTCTCCCTGATTTGATACTGCACAAATAAATTTTGTTCCACCTGCTTCTATTCCACCATACATCAATTATTCCTCCTCAAAGCCGACTGTCCGAATCTCATAAGGCTGGAGCATTTCGTCAATCGTCTCTTGACATTCTTCTTCAAGGAGATTCAACCGTTTGCCTTTTTTGCCATTTTTCATCAAATGTAACGATTCTAAATGACTAGACATATTGAATCCTCTCGCTACTAGTTTATCATTAAGTTTGCTTCGTTTCAAAGCAGTAATTGCAAACGTTTCCCCTTCGATTGATAAATATTGTTTTTTCGGTGATAGTTTGCCTACTTGATTGGACAATTGCTTTGTCGAAAATGGAATTTGAGCTGCATAAGCATGTTTGTATGTGTCAAATTTATCTTTTCCGGAGTGAACCTCTAAACTGTAATCGAATTGGTGAACACCTAAACACTGTGCCTCCGGTGTCGGGAAATAACCCCAGTCGCCCATCTCACCGACGCAACGCAGTAATGTCACCGCAATAGTTTTTCCATCCAAGATTTCATATTCATTCAAACCAAAATTACCAATCGTTATCCCTTGGCTTTCATCCCCTAATTGGACAAAGGCATGTTGATGCTGGGGATTGGTCGGGTTCTCCCAACTTGCAGAGACTTGATTTGGACGAGCTGCGACTTCAAAAATACTATCTGCTTCGTGTTGTTCCACATGTAACTTCGTCGGGAATAAGACACGTAAGCGATGATCTTTCATCTGATTGTCGATAGTTGTTTTAAAATCGATCTTTTTGCTCTCTACACGCAACGTAATCAGTGTTGTGATTGTCAGTGGCTTTGTTTCTTTTGCGCGTTGGGCTTGTCTAAAGCGGAACTCTCGTACCATTTGTTGCTCTTTTTCTAACCGAGCATCTGCAGAAATAGGGATGTCAATGGTTTGAGTTAGCTTGATTTGAGCGATTTCAGATGTATCCTTGATGATCTCAACAGTACTTGTCGGTTGGTCTTTTGAAAGAATCGCTTTTTCATTCTCTGGTTGCTTGAAGATATATTCGTTACCGATGTCACCGACGTCTTCAAATGTCAATAACTCTTCAAATTCTTGCCCGGTCGTTTTATCCAATAAGGTCAATGTCCCATTTTGTTCAATGGATACATGTACGAATTGATTTTCAATACAACGTCCTGCTTGAGTAATCATCGACTCTTGTTTTTCATCCGCAACTCCTTCAACTAAAGCGAATGTTTCCCAAGAAAATGCGGGCATTTCATCAATTGGCAGTTCAATCGTGACATTTCTTGCCATATACGGAACCCTAAAGCGATCTTTCGGTAAATCATAGCCAAATGATACAACTTCTTCAGAAACCAAAGCTGGGATCTGTTTTTTGTCAGACGTTTCCACATGGTAGTATTTCTTAGGTTGCTCCGCCAATTCTTGATATAGCTCCTCTGGAATCCCTTCTGCAAATCGTTTTCGTTCCAACTCTAAAGTGATTACGGCTGACCCTGTTTTGGGCATTCCAGCGGTATTAAAAACGACAAAAGGATAACTTTCCTTCGAAAATCCACTGGTATCAATAGCTGTTGCCAGTTGATCCAATGCTTCTTGTGCTAAAAATCTCCCCACTTCATTGGCTTTTTCAAAACGCGGGATCATTTCTCGATGTACGGAGTCAACTGAGCATCCGCAAATGCTATCATGAGGATGGTTTTGCATCAGTGTTTTCCAAGCATAATCTAATTGATCGTGGGGATACTTTCCTGTCACTTCATACGCCATCGTTGCTAAAGGTTCTGTGACATTTTCAAGTTGACGCTGTACTTTTGTGTTCCACTGTTTGAGATAAACTCTCGCAGAAGCTGTATTGGCTAACGTATACCAGCCATCGGTTTCTTGACTCGTCAATTCTCCTTCAACTGCGCCAAGATCCTGAGGAAGATCCTGTTGTACAGTTGCTAAATAATCCGTAAAGTTGGAATGAATAAATTCATATTCAGGATACAATTCATTGGCTAATCGAATTGCTTTTGTTATATCTTTTTGTACAGGCTGGTGATCCACCCCATTCATCATCAGTAAATGGTCCGTTGACGCATATTGCTCGGCATCTGCTAACTTCTGATCCCAAAAACGAATCGCAGCCTCTTTCTCAGCTGGAATCTCATTCCCATTACTGTACCAGTTGGCAAACAATAACCCAAAGATCTCCGTTTGATCAGGACCTTTCCACCACATCTCAGAATATTGTGACGAATAGTTCTCAGCTTCTAGTACTTGATTATCAAAGCCAATCGGTTTCACCCCACGACCAAACGCAGCAGCTTCTAGTCCTACTTGCTTCATCATTTGTGGCGTTTGTCCCATATTGCCAAAGGTATCAGGGAAATAACCTAGCATGACCGGCGTTCCCCATTTGCGACTTTCTTCCATACCGATCAACATATTCCGAACATTTGACTCTGAGCTAATTAAAAAATCATCCTGTAAAATATAAAATGGTCCAATCCGTAATTTCCCTGCATCGATGGCTTGTTGGATTGCTTCTCTTTTTTCAGGACGTACTTGTAGATAGTCATCTAAAATAATGGTTTGTCCATCTAAATGAAAGCTGTTGAAGTCTGGATCGGTTTCAAACAGCTCCAACAAATCATCCATTAACTCCACTAATCGCATGTGATGTTGCTCATATGCCATGTACCACTCACGATCCCAATGGCTATGAGAAATGATATACACTTTTTTATTCATATCTATTCTCCTCCTTATTTTTCCACTCGGATATCAAAGTAATCCATGACTAACTCACAAAACATCATGTTTGCCCAAGAAAACCACTCTCTTGTATAGTTTTGCGGGTTGTCCACATCAAAACCTTCGTGCATCAAGTGTGTCCCTGCATCGGTCGCTACTAGTAAGTCAAGGATTCGTTCTTTTTCTTGTTTGTCTTCTGTCGTCATTCCTTCCATCGCTAGGGCGATTGGCCAAATATAATTCTCGGGCGTATGCGAAGAACCAATTCCTTTTGCATACTTCCCTTCATAATAGTAAGGATTCTCTTCACTTAACAAAGTGTTTCGCGTATTTATATAGTGTTCATCTGTACTGGAGCAATAACCCAAATAAGGTGCTGAAATCAAATTAGGCACATTGCTATCGTCCATTAATGAGGCATTCCCTAAGCCGTCTACTTCATACGCATAAATCGTTTCACCTTGTTGATTTTCGATTTTTCCATAGGTGGCAATCCCCTCTTGGATGGCTGTTTTTAAGTCGTTTGCTTTTGCAACGATTTCTTGGTCTTCAAGAATTGAGGTAAAAATCTCTTCCACATATCCTAGAATAACTACAGCAAACATATTGGATGGGACAAGGTAGCCATATTGACAGGCATCATCGCTCGGACGAAATCCTGACCAAGTCATACCCGTGGGCGCAATCGCCGATCCACGTCCCTCGTTGACTAACGTATCTTCTTTTCTTGTGGTGTCTCTTGTAAAGGTGTAAGGCGATTGTCGATGGTCTTGTTCTACTTGGAAAACTTCTAAGATTTTTTTTATTCCCTCAATAAATGAGTGGTCAAATTGATCTGTACGTCCGGTATTCTTGTAAAGTAAATAAGCTAGTTGAACAGGGTAGCATAAAGAATCGATTTCATATTTTCTTTCCCAGATCCAATCGTTCATTTGAGTGTGATCGGTTTGATGCCCTGCGCCATTTGCTTGTTCATTGAACGCATTTGCATATGGATCGATCGTGATATAGTAAAATTGCTTTTTGACTAACCCACTGATCATGTCAGCTAAATCTTCATCCTCTTTCGCAATCACTAAATAAGGACGAACCTGCGCGGTGGAATCACGTAACCACATTGCAGGGATATCTCCTGTGAGTAGAAAAGTTGTCCCATCCTCTTGCCTTTTGACTGTGGTCAATAACGTATTCGCAAAGGCAGAAGAAAAATTCTTAGCCCAATCTGCATGCTCTTCTCCACATTTTTGTATCATGTCATCCATAAATCGCTTCACTGAATTAGGTATATCTTTATAAGCCATATTATATAAACTCCCTTTTATTTGATATGTCATTATGGATTATACCTGCTTATACTATAAATGTCTACGCTTTCAATAAACTTTTTTCTATTTACTTTTTCAATTATTATGCTATGATTTAGTTATGATATATCATTAAGAGGTGTAATTATGGAGCAACCATTATATAAAACAATATTTTTAGCGCTAGAAAAAGCAATACATGATGGAACTTTACCTGTCGACAGTCAAGTTCCCACTGAAAAAGAACTATCCCAACAATACAATGTTAGTCGGATCACATCCAAACGGGCATTGACAGAATTAGAACAACTAGGATTGATTTATCGTGTACGCGGAAAAGGAAGTTTTGTTAAAGCTCCCAAAAAAGGTGTTCCTTCACGTAGTCTCTCTACTCAAAAAAGAATCTTATTTCTTTTGCCTTACTTGTCTGATTTATCCGTGGGTGACTTTACTCAGGGCTTGAATCCAATCATGCAAGAACATCAATTCGAGGTCATGATGACGACTTTAGATTTTTTAGAAACAAAGACAGCCAATGATCTGATGCAAGAATTTGATGGCTTGATTTATTATGCTTTTGAAACAGATCAACATCTTGACTTGCTTTTTGAGCTTTCCTTAAAAGACTTTCCAGTGCTCATGCTAGATAAAAAAATATATGAGTTACCTTTTCCAACTGTCTTATCGGATAACTTTCAAGGTGGTTCTTTAGGAACTAATCAGCTGATTGAACAAGGTCACAAAAAAATTGCTTATCTTTTTGGCGATTTATCCCATCCACAATCCGTGAGACAACGCTATCTCGGTTATCTTGAAGCACTGAATAAAGCAGAGTTATCGTTCCATACTGCATTAAATGATCCAATGGCGACCACTAATGAATTAGCTAACTATATTCATACACATGGCGTTACAGCGTTTGTTTGTGAGAATGACTTAGTGGCAATTCAAGCAATGACTACGTTAAAACAATTGGGTTACACCATTCCCAATGATTTTTCCGTCATTGGGTTCGATGATATCCAAGCTGCTGCTTTGGTTGATCCGCCTTTAACAACGATTGCCCAAGATTTTCTCCAATTAGGCGAACTTGCGGGCAAAGCGATGATCCAGTGGTTACAAACAAAAGAAAAACCGGCTGACATCAAACATCCTGTTACTTTGATCCAACGACAATCGACAAAGGAGTATACACATGGACATTCAACAAATTGATACACGTCATGGCACTGCGAATCAAGCCAACTTTTCTAATGGGAATTGCCTGCCTTATACAGGCGTTCCTTTTGGTATGAACTATTTTGCCCCACAGACAAATGAACAAAGAGGTAGTTGGTGGTTTCACCCCGATGACCGGATTTTCCAAGGCTATCGTTTGACTCATCAACCTAGTCCTTGGATGGGGGATTTCAGCCACTTTTTGATGACTCCGTTCAGTGGAGTATTACAAGAACCCACGGTGTTCCATGCCCAAAGTTCGTATCGCCCAGAAGAATGTACTTTTTGTCCCACCCACCTTTCCATTGACCAATTGCGTTACGGTATTCAATCGACATTAATCCCTAGTATGTATGGCGGCATCCTTTCCATCACTTACCAACAAAATGATAGCGGTTTATTACTAACTTTTCCTGGCCGTTTCCGTCTTACTGCAAAAGATGCCTACACACTAGAAGGCCAAGTCACTCATTTTGCGGGTGCAGAAGATCCGAATTTCACTTTTTATTTTGTTTTGAGTCTCGATCAGCCTCTGACAAGTAGTGAACTCGAGTATTCTAGCGAAAAAGCAGACACTGTAGCTCTTAATTTTGGTCATATCAAGCAACAGACGATTCGGCTAGGAACGTCATTCATCAGTAATGAGCAAGCTCACCACAATTTGGAACAAGAGCAAGAAAAACAAGAAAAAGACTATCTTTTAGACAGTCGGGAGCAATGGCAAAACTACTTTGATCGAATCAAAATCAACCATCATGATCAAAAACAAACGCAAACGTTCTATCACAATTTATATCGGACATTCCTATTCCCACAAACCTTTTACGAAATTGATCCAGAAGGAAAAAAAATCCATTATGATACCACTAGTTGTACAGTAAAAAATGGGATTCTTTATACAAATAATGGTTTTTGGGATACGTACAAAACGGTTTACCCACTCTTTTCATTGATTGCAGTCGAAAAATATGAAGAGATGTTGGAAGGTTTTTTAAACAGTTATCGAGAAACTGGCTTCTTACCTAAATGGCTTTCTCCAGATGAACGAGGTCTCATGCCTGGAACATTGATCGATGCAGTGATCGCTGATGCTGCCATCAAAGGTATCGGCAGTCAGAATATGCCGGAATTTTTAGAAGCCATGAAAAAAGGGGCGACAGTTCAAAGTGATCAACAAAATTATGGTCGCCAAGGGACAATCGATTATTTGAAGTATGGCTACGTGCCAAACCATTACCATGAATCGATCAATCACACACTTGATTATGCCTACAGTGATTTTTGTATCAGTCAAGTTGCTCAAACACTAGCTGATGTTGAAACAACTCATCACTATCGGCAACAATCCATGAACTATCGCAATGTTTTTGATACAACAACTGGTTTTATGCGTTCAAAAGACTGCTCAGGACAATTCCGTCCTGATTTCTCCTCTATCTCTTGGGGCACAGATTACGCAGAAGGAAGTGCATGGCAAAGTAGTTTTGCTGTTTTCCATGACTTTGCAGGACTGATCGAAGCGCATGGTGGAAAACAAGCTTTTGAGAACAAATTAGTTGAATTATGTAATCAACCGCCTAAGTTTGAAGTCGGTGGTTATGGGTTTGAAATCCATGAAATGAGTGAGATGGCAGCAACTGAATTTGGACAATTAGCCATCTCTAATCAACCAAGTTTTCACTACCCTTATCTTTTCCATTACCTTGGGAAACCCGAAATGGCACAACCTTTGATCAAACAGTTGCTTACGCAACTTTTCGATGCATCACCTACTGGCTATCCTGGCGACGAGGATAATGGCAGTATGGCCGCTTGGTATATCTTTAACAGTTTAGGTTTTTACCCAGTTACACCTGGAACCGGTGAGTATGTCATTGGTATCCCACTGTTTGATCAAGTGATCTTAACACTTTCAAACGGCAATCAATTGACTATCCATGCTACGCCTAATCAGCCCCAACAACAGTTTATTCACCATGTAAGTCGAGATGGCTACACTTATGAAAAGCTATATTTTACTCATAAAGATTTACTAAACGGTGGCACGATCAACTACCATTTAGGCATTGTTCCTCATACAAAAACTTATTCAGAGGATAGCTTGCCTTATTCTTTAAGTCGCCAAGAATCATATCAGTGGTTCAGCTAGAAAAGAAGCGTGGTTAAGGAAGCTTCTACCCCAGTGCTTACTCTGTAGTTAATTCCATTTGCCATCCTCTTCAGCACTAATTTTAGAGAATGTGCGACTTCATTAGGACTTTATTGAATGATTGATTTCACTCATGACTCGTTGTTTACAGATGACTCGTTGAGATGCTATACTAAAGAAAAGAAGCGATGCGTGAACATCGCTTCAATGTAGCCGTTTTGTGGTAGCATGTTTTGAGCTAAAATAAACCCGTCAACTTCGCTAAAAGTTTATGACGGGTTTATTTTTTATCGCTTTTGCTTATTGTCAGCATAATGCCAACAAGCGCAAGCATCAACGATCCGAACTGGATCATCAATGCCAGTGCTTACGCAACAGACAAAAGGCTACTCCCTTCGTTGAAGTAGGAAAATGCTCATAGGCATCACCCCCTGAGTAGCTACCATCATAAACAATCTACATGGTTTATTTTACCATATTGCCTTTCACATATTTTCATTTTTTGTTTTTTTATATGATTGTTTTTACTTATTCAATCATATAAAAAAAGAGTATAAGAGAACAGCATTCGCACACACTATGTTTTTTTATTTCCTTACTCAAATGTTTTTTTACCCATGACTCTTTATTTACAAATGACTCGCTAAGATGCTATACTAAAGAAAAGAAGCGATGCGTGAACATCGCTTCAATGTAGCCGTTTTGTGGTAGCAAAATTTTACGTAGTAAACCCGTCAACTTCTGCTAAAAGTTTATGACGGGTTTATTTTTTATCTTTTTTGCTTATTGTCAGCATAATGCCAACAAGCGCAAGCATCAACGATCCGAACTGGATCATCAACGCCAGTGCTTCCGCAATAGACAAAAGGCTACTCCCCTCGTTGAAGTGGGAAAGTGCTCATAAGCATCACCCCCTGAGTAGCTACCATCATAAACAATCTACATCGTCCATTTTAACATAGAACCCATCACATATTTTATATTTTTTGTTTTTTTATATGATTGTTTTTACTAATTCAATCATATAAAAAAAGAGATAACGAGATATTAAATCTCACGATCTCTGTTTTTTATTTAGATGAAACTTCCTTCTGTTTGACCTTGATTTTCTCGGTATTCTGAAGGCGACTGTCCGACGATTTTTTTGAATAATTTTGAAAAATAGGTCGTATTATTATAGCCGATTTCATTAGAGATCTCATTGATATTTTGATTACTATGGATCAGCAACCATTTTGCTTGTTCCATTCTTAAGTGATTCAAGTACGCAGAGAAGCTTTTTTTAGTTTCTTTTTTAAACAGTTGTCCTAGATACATGACATTCAGATGCAAATGTTCTGCGACTTCTTTCAAGGTTAACGGTTCTTTATATTTCTCATGTAAGATTTGAAGAACTTTTTCGACATTTTGACTATATTTTTGATTATGCTGATTTTCCAATAAAGATAATAGGAGTTGATGCAACTCTTGGACAGATTTTGCTTGATTGATTTTTTGGATGCCTGTTAAATATTCATCATCTTCTAAACGGATCAGCTCACGATGGATATCCATAAATAATAAAAAACTGAAATGACGGATGTCTTCAGGCGACATGACCGCCTGTTGGAATTGCTCAAAAAAGTCAGAGATCATTTGTTGCGCGACCGCTAACTGACCACTTTTCAACACACGACTAAATGATACAAAATCAATTGATTGTTTGATTCCTGCTTGTTCGGCATAAAAAATACGTTGATTTCGATCCCCATAGAATTGATGTAGTTGTAAATTATCTTTAGCATGCTGGAAGCTTTGCGGTATCGTTTCCGGATCACAAGATTCATCCCCAATACTGATCAGCCAATTCTCACACATCAGCGACTGTTCGACAAAATAGCTAAACCGCTCTACTGCCTCTTCCTGAAGCAACAAAACAAATAAAACAAGTTCTCCATAATTCCGTTGGTAATAAAAAGGTTCTTTTCTTTTTGTTAGCCACTGACTGATTGTCGTTTCAGCCTGTCTAGGTACTTGTGCAAGTAAGACACGTCGCTGACGCTTGCCTAGTTTTTCTAATAGTTCTTCTTCACTAGGTTCATCCAATTCATCATTCAACCATTGGCTAAACAGAATTTCTTGGTACACTTCTTGTTGGTTTTTTTGTTGTCTTCGATGATCCAAGCGTTTCTTGACGGTTTCAAGACTAGTAATCAGTTCTGCTTTATTGACAGGTTTCATCAAATAATTAACAGCGCCTAACCGCATCCCGCTTTTTAGATAATCAAATTCTTGATAGCCCGATAAGATCATAAATTCAAAAAGATGTTCTTTTTGAGCAGCTTCAATAAATTCTAATCCATTCATCTCAGGCATCGTTACATCTGTGACGACTAGATCAATTGGCTGCGTCTCTAAAATCGATAGTCCCTGCATAGCATTTTCTGCAGTAGCAACAACGTTAAATCCTAAATTTTGCCAATTGATGATTTTTTGTAAGCCAGCCAAGATCATATATTCATCATCAACTAGTAGTACATTATAAGACATCAGCAGCTCCCCTTTTTATTTTAAAAGTAATATGGATCGTTAATCCACCAGTTGCATTTCTAGCTAGGGTCATCTGATAACTCGGTCCAAAACTAGCACGTAACCGTTCATTGACATTTTGTAAGCCGATCGATCCACTGAGTTTTACTTTACTTTGCGCCAACTGTGCGCTGATTTCAGCTAGTCGCTCTTCTGTGATTCCTTTGCCATTATCACGGATCAAAAGATGAACAAGTCCATTTTCTTCAAATACTTTTACACTCAATGCGTTATCAAAACGAGTAAAATCAACGCCATGTTTAAAATAATTTTCTACTAATGGTTGGATGATAAATTTAGGTACTTCAATCTCTTCCAATGATGATTCGATCGTGAAATGATAGGCGATACGGCTAGGATAACGCATTTGATAGAGGTACACATACTTCTCACAAAAATCCAATTCTTCTTTTAAATGAATCGTCTTTTCCTGGTTGGTGTTATTACGTAATAATGCAGAGAAAGCATAGACAACATCTGCTAGTTCTTCACTACCTTCACTGATGGCATACATTCGAATATATTCCAATGTATTGTATAGAAAATGCGGATTGATTTGTGCTTGTAATGCACGCATGTGCGCATCTTGTTGTTTGATTTCTAATTTGTAGATATCTTCCACATATTGATTGATACTGCCTAGCATCTCATTGATTCCGACTGATAGGTCTTTTAGCTCGTATTCAGTGATACTAGTATCCACACGAGTATCTAAATTCCCTCTAGCCACTTCATCCATGGCTTCCATGACACGATCGATTTGTTGAGAATAACGTTTGAACGTCTTGTATAAAAATAAAAGCAATAAACCATCCAATAAAATGACGCCAATAATTAACGGTGCTAAGCTTTTTTCTGTTACTTGGCGAACCGTACGCTTATCTAATGTGGCTAAAATACGATAATCGTCGGACACCTCTTGCGATTGGATAAAATTCGATTTTTCTAATTTCTCCACTGGTAATGTAGAATCCGCTTGTAGGGTCTGATTGATCAACTTTTCCTGCTTAAAGATTCGTTCTTTGCCCAGTGCTCGATCATGAAATGTATACAACCGATTACTCGTTCCGGAAATCATGTAAAGAGATAATCCATTAAACGTATTTAAATTCGTCAGCGCTGCATCAAGTTCATCTTTATCAAACCCTACAAACATACTGCCAATTTCTGCGCCACCTTGTGTAATCGTCATTTTGATATAAAAAGCCTGTTTTAATTGTGGCGTTCCCTGCTTGACTATCCCGCCTTTGTTCTCTCTAGTGGACTCAAAATATTCTGGTAATTGGTTGAACACAAGGTACACACTACTTACCTCTTCATAATTGACATACATATCACGAACTACGTTAGGGAATGAAAGAAAATCAGCAGATTGTCGTTGTCGGTCGTACGCATACATCAAATATTGATCGATCGGTTTAGTTAAATAAGTGGTGGTATTCTCGATTTTATCTGAATCCCCTACAAATTGATCTTTGATCACTTTACTTAACGTTGTTTTATCACTAAGCGTTCGCAACGTACTTTGAACTGCTTCATTCACTACTTGTTGTGCTTGGATTTGTCTTTGGATGAATGTATGCACGCTGATGATGATCGTTGCAATCATCGTCAAAGCAATCATCATGATGGCATATTTACGCAATAAACGGTTTAACAACGTTCCTTTTGAAAAGATAAAATCTAACCTATTCATATGTTTCCAACTGCAAGTCCAGATTTTCCCGCCATTGTTTGGTGATCGTTCCGTTCCAAACTGTAAGTAACCCAATCAAACCAAATAAAATCAACCCTTTATAATTCCACGTCACCCAAAGAATCAGACCACTGCCAAGGATGATTTTTAAGAAAGTTGAAAAACTTGCGAAACTGGAAATCAAACTCAACTTCAGCAGATTTCTTAAAGTCATTTGATAGCCACTATCTAAGATCATACTATATTGATACGTCGCATAAGCGTACAACATGCTAAACAGTATAATAAAATCAATCACTAAGAAAAGAATCCCTTGAATCTGAACAGATAAATACAAGTTATAACTAAGCAAAAAAAGACAAGCCGAAAAAAGACCAAACAATTGATTTCCTCGCACGAAGGACTGTTTGAACATCTGCCAACTTTCGCTGATCGTGATGTCTTTATATTCGAAGCCATGGAGATAAAACTGTTCATTGACAACTTTCCAAGCTGGCCCGATTCCTAAAACGACGCCGCCACACACAGCTAAGCCCCAAAAATACAATGTCAATTTCATGATGACCCATACGCGTATGAATACTGTTTCCAATGCTCTACCTAACACAGGACTTTCCCCCTTTATTCTTCATCATATCCTATTATACAAAAACATACTGTAACCTTGAGCATATTGGAATATCTAAAACCAAATAAATGGTGTTCAAGAAGCACATCTTCGGTCATCAGCTAGAAGTAACTCCTTCGGAAATAAGACGAAATCCACAAAAATTCAAGAGCAATTTCCGTGGATTCCGCCTTATTTATCGGAGCTAGACACTTCCGTCACAACCTCAGTATGGATTAATCGTTTTCTTGTCGGAATGTATCATATTGTTTTTGCATTTCTGTCAGTACTTTGTCGTATCCAGCTTTATCTAAGGCATCCATTAGTTTTGGTAAGGTTTCATCTGGATCGACAGTTCCAGTGTTCAACCCATCAAGGTATTGATTCATGACATTTGAGATATTACTCAATTCAGTTTTTACACTGTCTGTATTAAAGCTGAAGCCTAAGATTGGAGAAGTTTCAGCTTCTGCAATCGATTGATCTCTTTTAGCAATCATTTCATCGGTAATCGTATCTTGTGTGTAAAGAATTTTATTATTACCGGTATTCCAAGCAGACATGTGAGTTTTTGGCTGATATCCGTCTAATAATTTCACTTTGTCATCGCCAACTTTTTCCCATGCTTCTCCTTCAATCCCCCAAACCAAGCCGTTAAGTAATTCAGGATCGCTATTCAATAACGCTAAGAACTCTACTGATTTCTCTTTGTTTTTTGACGTATTAGAGACAACAAAATTTGCCATTTGTGCTTGTCCTGTTGATTTCAACGGAACCGTGATCGGTTTAGACACTAATTCTTGATTTGCAGCATTTGTTAAAATCGTATCGCCGTAATCGTATGGTCCTTGTGTTTCTCCACGCATCAACCATGTATTACCTTCTAACGGATAATCTTTGTTACTAGTCGCTGCATCACTAGGGATCAATCCTTGATCATACCAACTATGCATCGTCCGTAACAGTTCAATGTAATTTTCGTTGTCATATTGGTTGATAATTTTTGTTTTGTCACCATTCAAATCAACCGCAAATGGCAAAGTATTTCCTAGTGGATAATCAAAATCACCTTGTACTTTAAATCCTTGACCAATGGCAAAAGCCGCTGTATTCGGTTCTTTTTTATGGAACTCTTGTAAAACTTTTTCTGCATCTGCATACGTTTCAATACCATCAATCGATAAATTGTATTTATCTAATAGTGGCTTATTGAAGGTCAACACTTGTTGTGCAAAGACATTGCCGTTTACTGGGAACGCATATAATTTCCCATTGACCAGATTACCTTTGATATATGCTTCATCCAAAGAATCATACGCTTCTTTTCCATACTCAGGAGCTAATTCAGTCAAATCTGCAAATGCGCCTTTTTGTGCATTTGATACGTAGTTGTTGGCAAAAGCAATATCGTAATTTTCACCAGATGAGATGATAACGTTCATCTTCTTCTCATAGTCACCCCAACCAATGTAATTGATATTGACTTTTACACCAATTTTTTCTTCAATACGTTTATTCGCGACTTCCAGCAGCTGGTCAAGGTTATCTGGTTTGTCACCGATCTGGTACATTTGTAATGTCGTCGTATCACTGGCCGCTGCATCGTCTTTGTCACCTGAACCGCCCCCACAAGCTGCTAAACTGATTGCTGTTAGTGCTGAGAATCCTGTAAAAGCTAATTTTTTCCATAACTTCATATCTTTTTCCTCCTATTTTAGTGCTTTATTCTTTGACGCCGCCAATCGTTAACCCTTTAACAAAATGTTTTTGGAAAAATGGATAGCTGATCGCAATCGGTAATGTTGAGATAACAACGATTGCCATACGAGCAGACTCTCCAGGAACAGAAGCAAGACCGCCGGCTAACTGACTACCTGCTCCAGCATTTTGAGTAAGATATTGGATATTGCTTTGAATCTTCATCAATAAATATTGCAATGGTACGAGATTATCGTTTTGGATATACAGCAACGCATTGAACCAGTCATTCCAATAACCTAAAGCTGCAAATAAACTAATTGTCGCAATTCCTGGAATCGCTAAAGGTAAGACGATTTGTACAAAAATCCGAAGTTCACTCGCCCCATCTATCCTAGCAGATTCAATGATCGAATCAGACACCGAACGTTTAAAGAATGTTCGCATCACGATAATATTGAACGGACTGACCGCCATCGGTAAAATCAATGCCCAAATCGTATCTTTCAGTTGTAATAAATTCGTCATCACTAAGTAGTTCGCAACCATCCCTGGTGAGAACAACATCGTAATCAAACAAAAGACTGTAAAGAAACGACGAAATGGAAAGTTGGATCGAGAAATAGCATAAGCATATAAAGAAGTTGCTGTACTATTGATCAACGTTCCTACTACTGTCACAAGAACAGTGACGAAAAGAGCCTGAAAAATTTTGTTTTGCATCTGGTCAAACAAAAAAGTATATCCAAATGTACTAAGTGTTTTAGGCCAGAAACTATACCCTTGCGTGGACAAAATGGATTCATCTGTAAAAGAGATCGCAATTACAAAAATAAATGGTAATACACAAGAAAAAGCAAAAAGTGCAATCAAAATATTGGAGAAAAAGTTGGTGGTTTGACTAAACGAGCGAATCTCTACTCGTTGAACTTTCTTTTTATTCATTTTTCTCCTCCTTAGAACAATGCCGATTCGCTGTCAAAACGACGAGCAATCGTATTGGTGATCATTAATAAAACAAAGCCGACGACCGATTGATACAGCCCAGCTGCGGCCGTCATACCAAAGTCGCCAGTGGATGTCAGCCCATTATAGATATAAGTATCTAAAACTTGTGTCACTTCATAAAGCGCTCCGGAATTTCTTGGGATATTGTAGAACAAACCAAAGTCCGCTCGGAAAATATTTCCAACTGCTAATATCGTCAAGATCGTCATCAGAGGGATCAATTGTGGAATCGTCACATGTTTGATTTGTTGCCACTTGCTTGCGCCATCCACCATCGCTGCCTCGTAATACGTCGGATCGATTCCCATAACTGAAGCAAAATAGATGATACTGTTATAGCCGATCCCTTTCCATGTTCCAATAAAGACTAAAATAAACGGCCAATATTTAGGATCATTATACCAATTGATTGTTTCTCTCCCACTTGCTGCCAGCCATTGATTAAAGATCCCTTTATCTGGACTTAAAAACGCATAGACAAAGTAACTAATGATGACCCAAGAAAGGAAATAGGGCAGCAATGACATGGTCTGGTATACTTTTACCAATCGTTTATTTCGCAATTCACTCATAATGATTGCAAACACGACAGATATCAAAAGATTCAGTAAAATAAATGTCACATTATATAAAATCGTATTTTTGGTAATCAGAAAGGCTTGATCAGAAGAAAATAAAAATTTGAAATTCTCCAATCCAACCCATGGGCTCTCTCTTAAACTGGCAAGAAAGCCATCCGCAGAAATATGGAAATTTTTAAACGCAACGACATTTGCTAATACCGGGATGTAAAAGAAAAAAATCATCCAGATCATCCCAGGGATCGCCATCAAAACAAGCGCCTTATAGCGCCATAAATTCCCAAAAAAACCTTTTAACCCCTTCCTTTTTCTCATATAAAAACTCCTTTCACCTCATTCGCACTGTCATTATAGCGCTTTCAAATGATATAATAAATGAACAAATCATAGGGAAAATGAAACAAATTATAGAGAAGATTGTAAAAGAATCATTTTGATCTGAGGTGTGAGATAGAAAAACGAAAAATAGCTGTTTTAGGTTGCCATCTATCATGATTTCAATAAATAAACAAAAAAACTTACAGGATTTAGGAATGCGTTCCTGAATCCTATAAGTAGGTTTTGTTTCTATTGCTCTATCTATTTTTAGTTTAAATGCAGTTAGAAAAACTTTTATGTACTTTGCTGTTGGATGCTTACATAATAATGTATGACTGTGGTTGGATAATAATTAAGTCAGTTTATTTGCTCTACATACGCATATTTTTATAAATCTATACTTTTATTTGGTGAGAATGTGAAAAAAAGAACTCCGTAATAAAACTGATTACACATGTACAAAAAAAACAATAATATTTATGAAACCTTTTCACTGTATTAGTACTAATACAGTGAAAAGGTTCTCTTAAATCTCTGAATACTAATAAATTCTATTATAATAGTGTAGAATACTAACACTATAGAGAGTATTAACATAAAAAAAACCATTGAAAAGAAAATCGAGTTTCTATGATGTCCTTGTAAATCATAAGGCAAAATAGAATTGAATAAAGAAAATAGTTTCATATTTAGAAAGATACAAATGATATAGCTAAGACTTAATCCAATTATGTAGATAAAAAAAATTTTTAGTAATAATTCTCTCAATACATATTTAGGTTGGATTCCCAAATATATTTTTGTTTCAACATCTGTTCTATCAATTACCTTGATTAGTAAAATTTTATTTCTAAAGTCAAATAATATATATATGCTAATTATCACTATTAAAAAGGATAAAATATCCCTTCCAAAAGAAATTTGCATAATTAAAAACTGATTTCCATCTAAACTTAGTTGTGCCGACTTTAAATTGCTACTCATTATTTCTTGTTCCATGATTTGAATAAACCTTTGTAAATACAATTGCAAAAAGACACACTCAAAAAATAGGATTCCAATAATAGTAATCGAAACAACATATCTAATTCCTACTTTGTATGTGCTTTTAATACTTCTCCTAACAAGATATAGGTTAGATAAAATAGTTGGACCCACATTGATCATATACCTTCTCTCCTTTAGTTAACTTAATGATTCTAAATTCAGATTCTTTTATAAAGTTAGGATCGTGAGTAGACATAATAATCGTAGAGCCTATTTTATTCTTTTTTTTCAATAACTCAAATACTATTTTTGCATTTGCCTTATCTAAATTAGCTGTCGGTTCATCAGCAATAATAATTTGGGGATTCGCAACGATTGCTCTGGCAATATTCACACGTTGTCTTTCACCACCAGATAAATTTCTAGGTAAATTTTTTATACATTGATCTATTTTTAGATCTGCTGTAACTTCCTCAACTTTCGACTGTATCAATGAGAATGGATAACCTAAATATTCCAATTTATAAGCTATATTTTCAAATACTGTCCACTCTTCAATCAATCTTGTGTCTTGAAAAACCACCCCCATCATTTCCCTTAAATTTTGTAATTCGATATAGTTATATTGACATAATTCTTTATCCTTGATTTTCAAGCTACCCGTATTATACATTCGTCTCCCTTGAATCAACTCAATTAAAGTGGTTTTTCCCGAGCCACTTTCTCCTATCAAAAATACAAATTCTCCATGTTCAATTTGCATATTTATATTTTTTAATACTTTATTGTTTTTATGTTCCACTCCAAGATTATCCATCAAGATGAAATTATTCTTTTTCATACTTCCCCTCTGCCTTGTTTTGAAATATTGACATAGAACCTACCTATAGATATTTTCTCTGAACTACCATCTCACATAAATAAATTATTATTCCTGGTTATAAACTAAATAAACTTTTAAAACAGCTTTTTTTCATTCGTTATGTACCTCCCATTTTGGGAAAATAGAAATATAATAGAGCATAATATTTCCTAAAATATTATTTGAGCAAATTACATAATTAATATTTTTAGTTAATAAAAAATTCAAATGATTTATACACTGAGTATAATACATTATATATTTATTATTTTGTTTTATCCGTCATAATTGGTTGATTTAACATCATAATCGTATATGGAAATTACTTTTTAGTTCCTTCTTGTGTTTAGACTTTCCACTATACACTTCTTTGTCAGCCCTAAACAAAAAGCTTATAGGATTGAGTAGTATACCCCAATCCTATAAGCTGTGTTTCAGGCTCTATTTACTTCTTACTTGTGCCAATTCATCTGGTGTCATTTGGCGATACTCTCCTAGAATTAAATCTTCTGGCAGAAGAAAATTCCCCATACGTATCCGTTTCAAGTAAGTGACTTCTTTTCCAACGGCTTTTACCATCCGTTTCACTTGATGGAATTTGCCTTCATGTAAGATCAAGCGGATACGAGAAGTGTTTGTTTTTTCATCGACTGAGTCAATGAACAGTTTTGCAGGCAGGGTCTGTTCCTCTCCATCAATGAGTAACCCTTCTGCAAAGGCTGACACATCTGCTTTCGTCATCACACCTTTGACCTCTGCCAAGTATTCTTTTTCTACGTGTTTTTTAGGAGAGAGTAATTGATGTGAAAACTGTCCATCATTGGTCAGGATCAACAATCCTTCTGTATCTTTATCTAACCGACCGACTGGAAATAGATCTTCCCGAAAATCTTCATCAGAAAGTAAGTCGATGACGGTTTGATCATGATTATCTTGAGTTGCTGAAACTACGCCGGCAGGTTTATTCAAGATATAATAAAAATCTTTTTGATAATGTAAGGATTCATCTAGATACATCACCGTGTCTTCGGTTTCTTTCACTTGATATTTATCACTTTTAATACAGTTTCCATTGACTGTGATCAAGCCATTTTTGATTAGCCCTTTGACTTCTTTGCGGCTGCCAAGACCGATGTCAGCTAAAAATTTATCTAAACGCATGTGATTGTCCCCTTTTCAAGCAATGCCTGTCTTATTTGATGCGCAAACGTCGGCGTAAGCGAATCATCCCTTGACGACCTAATAACTTATCTGCGAGACGAAGCTTAAGTGCCAGATACGTATAAACCAAACCACCCACTCCAGCGACTAAAACAATTAATATTAGTGATTGGAACTTACTGTCTTGGTTCAAGAACATCCCAAAAATCATTTTCGTCAGCCCAGCTGCAAGGAGCATCAACAGAGTAAGAATAAAAATCAATAAGGTGCGGCGCCATACAAATTTCCGATTGAAGCGAGCCACTTGATGGATTTTCTTTAGTATCAACGAACAAGAAATGATAAATCCAATCATCGTTGCGAGCAATGGTCCATACACTTCAAAAATACGGATTGCTGGATACTGCAAGACTAATTTTACGAGAAACCCAACCAGTAAGTATTGGATCGCCGCTTTATTTTCAAACATCCCTTGGAGCATATTCGATACAAGCATATAAAGTCCTAGAAAAAGACCGACAAAACTTGCTTGGATCAATACTTGGCTTCCTAGTTGATCTGGTGTATAAAATAAAGTATTCAAAGGGTATGCCAAGAGCATCACTCCACACGCTGCAGGAAACATAATAAAGGAAAACAACTGTAAATTACTGCTTGTTAATTTTGCTAGTCCACGACGATCCTTGATCGTTACCGCTTCCGTGATCAAAGGTAAGCCTGTCGCAGCAATCGACGTCGCTAAAGCAATGACGACCATTGTCAACTTGTCAGGATTCGCACTGAAAATTGAAAAAAGATCCAATAATTGGGCATTGGAATACTCAGTGGTATCCGCCATGATTTTAATAAATGTAAATTGATCGACTAATTTAAAAATCGTGATCCCCGATCCTACGATGATAAAAGGAATCGCTTCTTTGATCGTATCCAACAATAATTCTTTCGTGGCAATGGTCACTTGGTTTTCACTGTACTGCACACGAGCTGCTGTATACGCTTGATGTTTCTTCAAAAAATATAATAAGACAGCCAAGCTGACGATCATCCCAATAAATGCTGCAAAAGTCGATTGAGTCACCGCAGTTACGTAGTCACCTGACAGGACTTTCATGATGATGAATGTAGAAAGCAACAGATAAAAAACGCGTGCAATCTGCTCAACGATTTGCGAAAGTGCATAAGGCATCATTTCCTGATTTCCTTGGAAGTATCCTCGAATAACACTCATACAAGGAAACACTAGTAGTGCTGCACTTAATGAGCGCATGATTGGAATCAATTCTTCCCCACCACCAGAGGCACGAGCTAACCAAGGCGAGGCAAAATACATAAATCCTGCAAAAAACACTCCTAAAACAGCCATCATTTGCATTGCTCTTAGAAACAACCGGTGAGACGTCCCGTATTCATTCAATGAATTGTAACGTGCGGTTTGTTTCGCAATGGCAGCTGGAATCCCTGCAGTTGAAATCATTAAGAATAACGCATAAATATTGTACCCCATATTGAATAATCCATTGGCAGCCTTTGCATTTTCACCCATCCAAGCATACCAAGGAATAATATAGACCGCACCAAGTAATCGAGAGATCATATTACTTGCAGTCATCCAAGCAGAACCTCTAGCCATTTTCTCTTGAACTGTCAAATTTTCTACTGCTGTTTTTCTTTGATTAGTCATTGATCAGATTCCAACTTTCTTCAAAACATTACTCATATTTTAAGTGTAAATCCACAAAGTAGCAATCTTTTTATCGGCTTTTTTTATTTTGTAGCGGTTGTAGTTGTTACGTAATCACTGTTTTATTTCACTCACAGGATGAACTGGTTCTCTATCTTCGTTCTTTCGAAATCATCGCTTTTTCATTTTTTTCTAAGTTGCTATTTACAACAGTTGCATTTTTTTTTGCATAATCACATTTTCTATTAAAACCTTCTATTTCGAATTTAGTATATAATTTTCTACTATTTTGATCAGAGGTAACTAGAGCGTCTCTTGTCTTTCCATCATTCGTTGATTTTATAGGAAACATTTTGCTTGTAGGTACAGTCTTTTTAGATGAACGTTTGCTAGGAATCAGTTCTTCTGCAAATTTACGATCTATCTTATTTAACACATAGTCTAACGCTGCTTCCCCTTTAGTCGGACCTCCTTCTTTAGTTAACAATTCTTGCAGTTTAGGGTTAGTTTCTACTTCTTGTATTAATTTAATTAATTCATATACATCATATTTTGCACGTTGTCGCCTATACTTGTTGATACATGGGATGATCGAATTCATAGTGATTTCTGGATTCATTGTCCTATTCCTTCTTCCATTTTTTATTTAAATAACAATTTTTAGATTGAAACAAGATAGATTATTCTCTTTACCATCCTTTTAACGTTTTGTTTTACTTAGACTTGCACGCTCCGACCAAACGTTTATCTTCGTTCTTTGGAAATCGGATGATTTACCTTTTTAGTTAATGCGGTGTTTACTGCCTGTGCAAATTCATTCGCCGAACGAATTTTACGTGTGAAGTATATCGGACTCTCTTTCACAGCCTCAATGGTTTTTTTGGACATTTGTGGACTCTGCGGCGAATCTTCTGTAGCCTTTACATCATCAAATTTGTTTGCGTGTTTTGTTCTGCTTGTGGTCAAGTCGCTTCGACTGATTCCTGCTTTCGATTGTTGTTCGTTGTTGCTTTTAGTGACAACTTGCGCCTTCTTCGCCTTTTCTAAAGCAATTCTATCGGACTTTCGATCGCCTCTTATCATTCCCCATGCTCTTCTCCACAGTAACTGAATTGCTCGACCGATTTGCTTTAGGGGTCTGAATCTTTGTTCACGATGAGGTTGATCTATCGCCTCATTAAATGAGTCTTCTTTGCGTACAAAGTTGTTTTCTAGTCTGGCTATTACATCATCTTCTGGTATATTATAATGTGAAACTATATATTTAAAGGCTAAAAGCTTCTCCTCTTTCGATAGATCCTTTTTGTTAAATAACTTTTCCCCAAATTCACGTATTTCTTCATCAATCATTTTCTATTCCTTCTTTCTTTTTTATTTAAGACTCGCCTTGCAGATACTATCAGACAGACCTAGTTTGTTTCTGTCCTTTTACCATTTTTTCTACTAAAACGTTAAAGCTGAGACCAAACGATTTACCCTCGTTCTTTAGAAACCACAGCCTTTTCTTTTTTTGAAAATAAGTTATTTGCCGTTTTGGCAGCTTCATTCGCCGAACGAAGTTTATGCGGCAAGTAGCTTGGACTATCCCTTATTATCTTAGTGGACTGCTTCTCATTTTTTTGGATCGTTTTTGGCTTTGGTAACGAACAATTCCCAACTGTTCTAGGTTCTTTTCTCTTTGTTCTCCTGCCTATTTTTTGGATTTTTTCAACTATGTATGACAAAATTCTTCGTCGTTTTGATTTAAGCTGTAGAGAGGTTCTCCCTAAAGATGGAACACTGTTGACTGTTTTTTTTGTTCGTTCTTCTGAATGTTGCGTGATTCTGCCTCCACCGAACTCTTCCTTCGCCTTATTTAAGGCTACGCTATTTAAAAATTTAGAATCTAGTAGATTTCTCCACACCCTGGTCATCATTCCCAGTTGTTTCCCACTGTCTTGACTCGCTTGTTTGGCTTGTTCCCTAGGTATCAAATGATCTTGTGAACTATAGCTATCGTCTAGACTATAGTAGATTGAGTCAGATTCTATACTATACATTGAACTATCCTCTAGATGATTTTTTGAATGTAAAGATTCAACCTCTCTGCTCCGTTCAGATTGCTCTCGTTTCTCTTTAGATACAGTATTTCTCTTTGATAACTGCTCATTAAATCCGCTTATTTTTTCAGAATTCATTTTTAGACCTTCTCTCTTTTTATTTCAATCAGTGATTCCTTAGTAAGATTTCCGTATCTCGCTTGATCTGCTGTTGGATATCAGCGATGGAACACTTCTTTGCTACATTCGTTGTTTTTTTGTGCACTATTTCCTGATGGAATACCAATTTTTTATTATGGAAATCTGCCCGTTTCTCTCGTATCCAATCATTTGTTCCTGTCCACTTTCCATATTCTATCTTCTTTCATTTTTACTTAAATCACCTGTTCCTGAAAATACGTAACAAAAAATATGCTATAATAAACCAAATAAATACAAAGTGAGGGATGATTCAATGAGCTTCTCCTTAGAAGATATCCGCAACTTATTGTTAAAAGAAAATCTGTTAAAAGAATTTGTATCACCACAGGGGTGGCATCTTTATGCTCCAGAAAATAGAGTATTCAAGAAATTAAGTTATGACTCACGTCAGGTCGACGCTGAGACATTATTTTTTTGTAAAGGATTAAATTTTAAAGAAGAATATTTAACTGTCGCAATTGCTCAAGGGCTTAATTACTACGTCGCCGAAGAACCTTATGAGAATGAAGCATGTGGCATAATCGTGACCGATATTCGCAAAGCAATGGCGATTCTTTCCATGGCTTTTTATGATTATCCACAAAACAAGATGCTAGTCATCGGATTTACTGGGACTAAAGGTAAAACCACCGCTGCATACTTTACAAAAGCCATTTTAGATCATACGACTAACTATAAAACTGCCTTGTTTTCAACAATGAATACCACATTAGACGGTAAGTCTTTTTTCAAATCGAATTTAACGACCCCAGAGTCACTTGACTTGTATCGCATGATGGCTGAAGCAATAGAAAACGGTATGACCCATCTTGTCATGGAGGTTTCTTCTCAAGCCTACAAGACGCAACGTGTTTATGGACTAACTTTAGATGTTGGGATTTTCTTAAATATCTCTCCAGATCATATCAGTCCGATCGAACATCCTACGTTTGATGATTACTTTTATTGCAAACGACAGTTGATCTTAAATTCAAAAAAAGTGATTTTAAACCGTGAGAGTGATTACTTTGATTTATTAGTGGAAACAGGTCAAGTCCACGGTATTCCTGCAATCACTTACGGACGAGCAGATACAACAGACGTTCAAGTGAAAAGTTTAGAAAATCAAACACAGGCGTTTCAATTAATCACACATGGTTCTGATTTACCTGTTGAAGCGGAGTATGAGATCAAATTAGCTGGTGGCTTCAATCAAGAAAATGCAGCTAGCGCAATCATTGCGGCGACTTTAGTCGGTGCCTCGATCACCGATGCCCAACAAGGCCTAAGAGAAGCTAGAGTACCGGGACGCATGGATCAGTTGACCCATAAGAACGGCGCCCATGTTTACGTTGATTATGCCCATAACTATTTAAGTTTAAAAACACTTTTAGCATTTGCTAAAAGTGAACATCCCAATGGTCGTGTGATCGTCGTTCTAGGAAGTCCAGGAAACAAAGCGATTTCCCGCAGAAAAGACTTTGGAGAAGTCTTGTCAGAAACAGCCGATATCGTTTTCTTGACTGCAGATGATCCTGCTTTTGAAGATCCACAAAAAATTGCAGAAGAAATCCACGCAGCAATCACCAATACAGCGCTTGCTGTTCATTATGAAATGGACCGTCCCACTGCGATCCAACTAGCATTAGCAGAAAGCCATCCAGAAGACTCTGTTGTGATTGCTGGTAAAGGCGTGGATGCGTATCAAAAAGTTGGTGGCGTAGATGAACCTTATGAAGGTGACTATGACATAGCAAAACGCTTGATCGAACAATGATTGCTTTATAGAAGAACCAGATTTTCTAATTTAGACAGCTAACACCAACTAAAAAGCCAACTCATCATGAGCTTTCCTTTTTTATGATGAGTTGGCTTTTTTATATGGTTATCTCTGTATTTTTTGAAGTAAGAGTAAGTGAATGATTTTTTCTTTAGATTTCTCACCTTTCAATCATTTTTTTATGAATCTTTGCTTTCAAGTTATTGAGAGATGGTCATTTCGAAGCACTGTATTAGGTCGTGCTTTAACGATTTTTTATTCTAAAAAAACGACTATTTCTTTTAATGCAACCTACTAGCGAAAAATATAGCGCAGTTCTTTACACGTATAATCACTTTCGTAATGTCCATAACAATTTTTCTCAGAGATATTGTGCATATTCGGTTTGTCTAGTACAACATATATCCTAAGATTAGAATAGTGGATGGCTATTTCAATGCTGTTTTTACACTCTCTTTCGATAGGCTTATTAAATATTTTTTCTTTTTATACTTGTTGCGATAGTAAAGTGCGCCCTTTTCCACGAATAATCGTCTTTCAATCACCACTTTTTTGAATCTATTCAACAAGCGATTTTTAGGGTCCCATTGCATACACTGCCAGTATCTTTTCCAATGCGGTCGATACTTATGTTCTTCTGCTAATAAGCTAGGCCACACTTTCTCAAATCCTTGCAACTCTTCTACAGTTTTAATTTTTTCCAACACTTTACTAACGATCCATTCATATAGCTCTTTATTGTAGTGATCAATGGCATATGCCGATGAGTTTAGTTCTGTCAGACTAGGAGATCCTTTCAGTGTCACTTTTCTCAAATTACACCTTGATAAAATAGTTTTCGCTGCTCATCCATCCCAAATCATAAAAGGTACACTTTGTCTGTATCCCTTCCACTATCCCACTTTCTTAAACTTAATCATTTACACGTAAATACGAAAATTGATATTCCTCTTACTTTTCTACCTGAACGGAATGTCTCCTTACTTTTGTTTGAGCTTGTTGTCTGATCCTCTGTTCATTTAGCGCACTTGCCTGTTTGCCAAACATTTCTACTTTTTCCCGAAAGGCTGGATTCATATCTTTTCTCATTTTTTTGACCGTTTGTATGATATTCTCGTCATGAATTGTCTGTATTAATTTATTCATTCGGTTTACTTTTGTCAGAGAAGAGGGGATGTTTTTCTGTTCCAGTTTATTTTTTTTACGCTCAAAATATCTTTGCCACTCTAGAACAAATGCGCCCTTGATCCAAGGTGGAGCTACTCTTTTTCCGTTTTCAAAGAAAGTAACTTTCTCCCCTAGTTCTGAATAATTCCGGTAAATTTGTCGGAGTGCACGTAGCAAAAGCTCATTTTTAAGGACCCTCTTAGGGAGTAAATCCACATTGTGTTTTTGAAGTTTAAAACATATCCCACGCAGGTCAATACCATCTAAGGAAATATAAATCGGGATATTCTCTTTTATAGCCATATCCACTGCAATCTCATAAGCTTGTATTTCAAGCCCTTTTACAGGCGCTTTCATTTTATGATCTTTATAACAGTAAAATTCATAATATAGTTTTTTTCCATCTGTTTTTAAACTACCGGGTGATGTTTTGGTAAAAAACACTCCCATTATTTTATTTAATCGATTGAATTGATCTTCCCTCTCTAACCCCATCGTTCGAAGATACTCAGGTACATGTACTAGCTTTTCGCTTTGTGATTCCAACAAAGAAGGTAATTTATTAGTAAAAATCTCCCAATCTTCCTTGGTTATCAGTTTCCCTTCCTCAACATGTCCCATGATCAACTTTTCGATTGCTTTATTACAAGCGTCAAACATATGCGCCTTATAGTCCTTGTTGACGAGTTTCTCCTCTATTTCAGGGGTTTTAGCTAACGATTCACAGGCGCTTTCATGACCAAAAAATAATATTTTTCTATTATTTATTGGTTCTTGATTCGTTTCTGATTCTGACTTTTTCGTGTCAATTTCTTGCTTAATGTAAGCTTGCCAATCTTTGATATAATTTCCATCAATCCAAGGTGGTGGCACACTTTCTATGTTGTTTATAAAAAGAAACTTTTCTTTAAAATTTTTTAATTGCGAAAATTCTCGATAGATATAGTGAATCGATTCGCGAAAAATAGCTGTTTCAGAGCGGTTTAAAAAATCGTAATCGCTGATATCTCTTTGATTGAAATGACTTAAAGAAAATAAAATAGTTAGCTGATGACTCATTGCCATATCTAGAGCCGTCTTGTACCCATGTTCCTTAAGTAGATTGATTGAAATTTCATTTCCAACAGCATTGGTATAGAATAATCTTTGGCCATCTGTCTGAAGATTTCCTGCTTGGATGGCTCCTTCAAAAACGTTTGTTAAGTGATTCTCAGGATAGCGATTCATTGACTCATAGTATTCAGAAAAATAAATTAATTTTTTTTCATTTTGTGGAAATAGTAACAAAGGTAAGTTATCAGAAAAATCCTCCCAGTCTTTTAATGTAAGTAGTTTATTTTCCTTAACAAACTGAATGATCAACTTCTCTATTTCATTATTACATGCGTCAAACATTTGTACCTGATAGTCTTTACCCGGTTGGAATCGTTCCGATTCATTTGACTCAAATAACCATTGATACTCACTTTTCTTCCCAAAAAACAAAATTTTTATTTCATTTGCTATCATTCTTTTCTCTCCTGTTCCCCAGTGACGCCTGTTTATTCTACGAATACACTTCAATAACCAAATATTTGTTGCCGTAACAGCCAATAATATATACACGAATCATCTAAATACTTCACAACGTGAACGCTCGCTGTCTACCGATAGATTTTTCTATTTTTTTTTGGATGTGTCCTTTCTCACTTACTTCTAAAAGCAGTGATTTGAAAGACTTTAATTCATTTTTCTTCTTCTCTTCTGGGAAAACATCATATGTTAGATCGTCCACAGATTTAGAGATCTCTTTCCCTAACTTTTTCTTACGATGCTCATGATACTTTTGCCATTCATGAATGTGATCTCCTTCAATCCAAGGAGCATTTACAATTTTTCGATTTAGGAAAAATAAGACTTTCTCCTTTAATTGATACCAATGTCGGTAAATATAGCGTAATTCTTTACAGGTATACTCACTTTTGTACTTTTTTTGGCGATTTTTTTTCATGACTTCTTTCATCTTTATGCCATCCAACACGAAATAAATGAGAATATTGGGATAATGGATGGCCATATCGATGCCATTTTTACAGCCTCTAGTAATATGGTCATTACAACTTATTATCTCGCCTTCTGCATTTTGAAAATACAATACGACACCTTCTAGTCGAAGATTTTCATGAAAGATTGGATAATTGAACGTTGCCCATAAACAGTTCTTAGGACTCCAGTCCATACACTGCAAGTATTGTTTCCAAAGCGGATGTTCATACCAAAATCGGAATAACACAAAAGGTAGTTGTTCTATAAATAGACGCCACTGCCCAAAAGTGCGTAACCTTCCTGATCTTTTTCGTTCAACTATCGCCATATGTAGCTTGTTATTATAATAATCAATGATATGTGCATGTTCTGATTCACCAGATAAGGTTGGATAGCCTTGTAGATCAACTTTATTATTCTTTACATCGGCAAAAAAAGCTTCACGTTTCTTATATAAGCCATAAAGCAAGATATCTTTTTCTGAATCCATTGATCTATCCCTCCATGAACTAACTGGCTTTGTCTCAGCTTGCCCTACTTGTTCTTGTCCGCAGTTCTTCCATTTACAGATCTGAACATTCAGCGCCCCCACTATAGGCAGACGCTAGATGTCTAAATCCGTTCATTCTTTTTCAAATCAACATTGATTTTCTTCCATGATCGCGACCACTCGTGTCCAACCAGCACTCGCTTTTTTGATTTTAGTTGGGAAACAGCTTAGCTTGAAACCAGTGGATGGCAGTTGATCTAAGTTCGTCAATTTTTCAATATGACAGTATTTCTTTTCGATTCCAGCAAAATGACCTTCCCAAATAATCGAGGGATTGCGAGTCTGTTTAAATTCTTCCGCAATAAACGGTAATGGTCGATCCCACGACCAAGCATCCGTACCAACTAAACAGATTCCTTGTTCTAATAACCAAAGGGTTGCTTCTCGTCCGACACCACATCCACTGATCAAATAGTTTGGCGTCCCCCAAAACGGCGCAGCACCTGTCTGGATAAGCACGATATCTTTTTCTTTGAGTGTATAGTTGATATTTTTCAAGGCGTGTTGAAAGTCAGTGACCGTCAACTGATAGCCATTTGGTTTATCTGAAAAATCAAGCATGACACCTTCCCCATAACACCAATCAAGGGGCACCTCTTCAATGGTCCAAGCTGGCTGTCCATTATCCATTGTTGGATGATAATGGTAAGGTGCATCCATATGAGTACCTGTATGCGTAGTGAGCTGGACACTTTCCATCGCCCAAGCTAAGCCATTAGGTAAGTCTTCCTTTTTTGCTGTTTCAAAAAAGCGTAACATATCAGGCACGCTTTTCTCGTGGTCTAAATAGTTGATCACCGGAATCATTTCTTGCGGATCACTTGGCACTTCATTTTCGATCGTGATACTTAAATCAATCATTTTCATTTACTTGTCCTCCTTTTTTCTAAACATCTTTATTTCATGCTTGTGTCTAGTATACGGAGGATTTCCCACATATTTGTCCTTTTTTTTCTGTTATTTGATATAAATATCAAGCATCCTTGAGTTGCTATCGACCACGTTTACATCCTTTTATGACTATCCATATATGAACCAGACTATTCTCCTTATTTTTATCATGTTGCGCTTTTGACTCTCCTGGCAATTGAAATGTTGCGGCTTCCTTTAAGAGGGGGAGCAACTGTTTTCTACTATTTCATGCCTTACTTTGATAGTGTTCTCCCTCTAGAAGTAACTTTGTAGGTTCTATTGACCAATAGATATCTATTTTTTTGTATACAAGGTTATTTTTACAAGCTTCTCCAATTTTCTCATTATTCAACATATATAGGCTTTCCTTTTTTCATAACAACTCACTAAAAAACTCAGTTACCATCTCTAACGAATGGCAACTGAGTTTTCTTTTGAATCACTAAGCTACTGAACCTTCTCTTGCTAATTCTGCGGCTTTTTCTTGTTCTTCAGTCAATAATTTATTGTCATAAAACTTGATGAATGGCAACCAGATGATAAAGCCGAGAATCGCACATAAGACGGCTAAGACAGCGGCTTTCCAGTCACCTCCACTACCAACAAAGGCGCCGATCCCTACAGGTGAAGGCCACGGCATTTGAGCTAACATTGGTCGAACGATTTCTAGTTTGATGGCAAAGTATGCTAATGATGCGGATGCCATTGGTGCTAAGAAAAATGGTACTGCCAAGTAAGGGTTATAAACGATCGGCATCCCGAAAATGATTGGCTCGTTGATATTAAAGATCCCTGGTACTAATGATGCTTTTCCTAATACTTTTAACTGATCGGATTTTGCCATAAAAGCAATAAAGATAATTAGTCCTAATGTCGCTCCAGAACCACCAACTGTTACATAAGAGTTATTAAATTCGCCGGCTAATGGATAATTTGCACCTTGCGCATTTGCTGCCATATTCGCTAAGACGATTGGTGTCAAGAATGAGGTAATAATATTCGCCCCATGAATCCCTACGATCCATAATGCGTGGATCAAGAAATAAATGATCATGATACCTATCCACGTATTCGTCAATTCTGTTACAAATCCAAATGGAATAGCGATCATTTTGAAAATATCTGTTCCTAAAGCAACTAATGTGCCGTTGACAAGCATCACCACAAAGGCAATCACAAACGTTGGGATCAACGCGGTAAAGGAACGTGAAACCCCAGGTGGTACAACATCTGGCATCTTGATGACCCAGTTGCGTTTTACACACATACAATACAACTCAACTGCAATGTAAGACATGATGATTGCGGTAAAAATACCTGACGTACCTAGACGTTCGACAAATGCGCCCATACGTACCCCACTAACAATAGTTTCTGCATCGGTCATACTAGAGATCAAGCTGATTTTTCCGTCTGAAATGATCAACTCTGGAATACACATAAAGAAAGCAAAAACAGATAATAGCGCGCCAGTTAAAGGATTGACGTTCAGTGCTTGTTCATCTCTTTCGATCGACGTTAATTCATAAGCAAATACAATAGCAAAATAAACAGATAATATCCCCATCGTCATCGTGTTGACGATCATATACAAGTCGCTGACTTTAAAGAAAGTTGCATTGAAAAATCCTTCTAAAAATGGAAATGGTAACGGTAAAATATTCAAAACTAAAAACATCGAGCCTACGATCGTAAAGGGAATCGACGCCATCCCAGCAGCCATTACTGCGCGTACGATCTTGAACTGTGCCACTTTCCCCATCGGTCCCATCAAATATTTCTGTAGAAAATCAAACATCTATTTACTCCCCTTTCCAAAATGTACTACACGTTCATACTCTTTGATTCGTTGATAGTGACGATCCGTATTTGCATGGATTTTATTCAAGCGTCGCTGACAAAACAGACAGATTAGCAACCCACTGGCAATCACAAATAAAATCAATGCTTGACCATTTGAACCATTCGCCATAAAAGGAAACAACTGAGAATACCCTGGTGAAAATACTGCTAATAGGAGAAATACGTTGGTTACCGCTTGCAAGCGGTAATAATTTCGAGTAACCGTTGCATTGTTTTTATGTGTGCGATAGAGTGCCACTTGTTCTGCGACGACTGGTAAAAGAAAGAATAATAGCCCTAATGGCACCCAAAACATCTTGCTACTCGCAAGAAGTAAGGCAACCAGCCAATAAAGATTGGTAAAAAAGAACCCAGCCGTTAAGTAGCGAATGATCAAATAACGATTAAAATACAAGACTTTCAAACTAAATGCCTTTTTCTCTAATTCTCGTTGTTTTTTTTCAGCTTCACTCATTTTTTCACCCCCTGTTCTTGTTTATTTTTGATATAGATAGCTCATTTCTTTTGCAACTTCCAATAACGTCATCGTCGTCATCAGATGATCTTGCGCATGGACCATAATGATCTCCATTTCAATTTTTTGCCCACTCGCGTATTCCTTCAATAAATGCGTTTGTGATTTATGGGCTTCTAAAATTTCTTGATTTGCTTCATTTAGCTTTTCTTCTGCTTCTGTAAAATCTTCTGCTCGTAACAAAGCAAATGCCTCGTGGATCAATGTTCGTGCATTGCCACTGTGAAAAATAATATCAAAAGCGGTTACTTGGAGCTCTTCACTCGTCATTTTCTCCGTCATCAAGACTCCTCCTTAATAAATCATTTTTATAAATTGTTCATTAAAATTTTCAAACGTTGGTTCAGCTAAAATCTGCTGCTGTAAATCCAATCGATCAATAAATTTCACGATTGCTTTCGTTACAACAGTGATTCCTTCATTCTCAATACAAGAAGGAGAGACTAGAAAGACAAAATGGATCGCCCCTTGTTCATCCCATTCCATCCCATCAGGAATGATCCCCACTGCAATTTTAGCAGTAGCCCCCACTGGGATCGCTGGATGCGGGACAACTACTTGTTCACTGAAAATGATTTGCCCCATTTTCTCACGACGTTCGATTTGGTGAGCCATCTCAGACGTATAATTCTCCGTTTCATCTTCTTGTAAAAGTGCCAATAAATCATTGATAGCTTGGACTTTTGTTGGTGCTGAAGGATAAACTTTAAACCAATTTCTAGAAATCTGCTCTTCATAAAAACTTACTTTTTCCTTCATAAAAGATAACGCTTCTTGTGGTTTCACAAAACAACTTGGACGATGTTCTTCAATCACTTTACGGATCTTTTGAACATCCTGATCATTCAAGAAAACACTAACATGGAGAACAGGTACTTTGAAAAACATCGTAGATAAATCAATAGAAGAAATGATTACATCGATATCTTCTAATGCCTGTTCATCGATTTCGTAGTAGCCTTTTACTTGTTTCACTGCAATGTTTTTCCCAAATTCACTCAATACCCGATTTTTCAGCAATTGTGCACTTCCATAACCAGTCGCACAGATGATCAACGCCTGTAGTTTACAATCGACCTTATTTTTTTCAATCGCTGCCATTAGGTGAAGCGCTAAATACGCCCATTCATCCTCATTGATTTTATAACCTTTCAAAGAAGGCATCTGACTGAAATAGTGTTTAGTCAATTCAAAGGCTCGCGGATCTTCTTTTTTGATCTCTTTTGTTAAAGGATTTTCCAAAGCAATCCCTCTCTTTAAACGAACCAACATTGGTTCTAAATGATTGAGCAAGCCATTCCTGAATTGATAATCTTCGACGATTGACTGACCAAGAACCTGAGCAAGCTCTTTAAGAACTGACATTAGCTCTGTCACTAACTCCTGATTCTCCCTTTTATGGCTTTGATTCGATTTAGCCATCAAATGTAAGGCTAAATAAGCAATTTCATCTTTTGGGAAACGAACATTCATTATAGACTCGATCCGTCTGGTTATATTCTTGGCTGCTTGATATTCGGTCTCATGGATTTCTTCTCCAGTGATTTCAGGCACTTGTATCTCAAATCCGGCTCGCATTCGCTTGATTGCCAATGCTAAATGTAACGCTAAATTTTGTATCACAAAATCGGACACCTTTAATTTGGATTCACGAATCTCGTCCAAGATGATGATCACTAATTCTTCAAAATTGATTTCCTTGAAGAATTGACTGTTACCGAGATATTCTTTTAAAGAATTGGTATACTTATTTCCAAAAAAGGTATCCATGATCACATGTCGCTTGTCTTGTTCTTGACCCTCGATCCACATTCCCTGTTTATGTTTCGACACAATTTTCAACGAATATTCGGCTAACTTCTCTTTGATTTCTTGGATATCATTCACTAAACTCGAACGGCTGATATATAACTCTTCTGCCAAATCATCGATCACGATTGCGCGATCTTCCAAAAGTAGTTTATTTAAAATATACTTTTTTCGATCTTCTGAACCATAGAACTCAGTCACCTGATCGCCATATTCCACAGTGACTTCTCGTTGCTTTAAAAACAGCGCAAAAGCAAGCTTGTTGACGACCTCTAATTGATACCCTTGCCCTTGCTTTGCAATGAGTCTTCCGCCATTGGTTTCGATCACTTCATTCAATGTTTTCAAATAGTTTCGAATCGTACGGTCAGATAATAATAATTCAGAAGCGAGGTACTGGCTTGTGAGGTATTCTCCTTGATGATCAATCAATTGCCGCAATAACTCTTTTTCTGTTTGTTTCATTATTATCTTCCCCTATTCGTCTATATATTTTCCTCAATCAGCTCTGCTAATTTTTGGATACCCGTAGGGATAGGAACATACGCTTGGAATGGTATACTTACGACCGGTTTCCCTACTGTTTTTCCTAGTTTAACAAATTTATCCAAGTACATTGTAGTTTGAGGACTGATCAAGAACAAATCGAAATCACTTGTCTTGATTTGGTTGTCCCCTTCTGTTGCAGAAACCGCGTCAACAAATACCTCTTCGCCTTTTCCTTTAAAATATTCTGTTGTTTTTGATGCCATCATCGAAGAAGACATTCCTGCGGCACAAATAATCAATGCTTTTTTCATTACGATCACTCCTCTATTTTTTTGATTGAATTTCTTACATTCACTATAAAATGAAATCGCTTTCTTTTCAAAATGGATTTTTCCGTATCGCTTAGGAAAATAGTTATAAAATTACGTAAAAAAAAGAAGTCACACGGCTGTGCAACTTCTTCTCAATTATTGCGCACTGAAATTCAAACGCATACTGTAAATCGGATTTAATGGATCATCCAAGCTTTCAAAATCAAAATTTTCGCCAACTGTACCAAATAATGAGAAGGAAAAAGAAGTGCTATGTCCTTCGATCGTTCCTAGTTCTCTGCGGTTATTGAGGTTTTTACCTGATGAGATCAACATGACTTGATTGTCATTCAGATTGTTTTTCACCCCTAGATCGATTTCTGTTAGTTTTTCGGTAGCTGATTGACTAACGACCGAACTCACTGACACTTGGACCGCACGTTCCGCATTGTTTTGGATTTGATAAGTTGGTGAGACAATACCATTACTTTCTTTACTCTCCGAAAAGGATACATTTGTAGGAATCGTCACATCAATGTACTCGGACGTATCTTCTAGAATCGTGACTTGACTGTTCAATGTCCGTGCATTGCCAGCTTCGTCTGTTAAGGTGATCGTTACACCATGATCGCCTACCGCTAAATCGGTAAATTGCACATTGTTTTCATACGCAACTTCGACTTGAATATCTGGTGATAATGACCAGTTGTCGGTCGGATCACCATCTAAAAATTCACGAGGCGCTGGTGCTGTTTGCCCCTTCGTGAACACTAACGGATATTTTAATGTTCCGTCAGGTGCCGTAGTATCTTCAATCCGTGGCATCGCATTATTAAAAATATATTCATTTCCAGCTTCATCGGTTGCTGTAATATTCATTGGATGGTAGGCATTGAATCCATTCGGAGATAAGTCATATAAGTGACGATGATTTATCAACTGGATATTTTCTAACTCTGACCAATTGTCCGCTAAATCGCTGATTAGTTCCCTTAATTCTTCCTGGGTAAAATCCCGATGACGATTGGCTTCAAACACCGTCCAATGGTTTCTAACTATACCAGTTGGTGCTTGCGTATCGATTACGCGATAGTTAACCGAATAGTCCGTATAGTTTCCTCGGATATCTTCTAGACGAACATTCGCATCATAAACGGTTGTCGATGGGGCAACATTGACAATACTTACGATATCCCCGTTATCATTACACAAGGAAAGATCAATTTGATCGGTTGGTGTCGTGTTGTCCAATGGGTCCTCAGTAAAGAACTGCAATAGCTCATCTTTCGTCAATTCATCTTTTCTTCGTGCTTGAAAATCAACAGGTTGCGTGACGACATTTCCTGTCGGACCTTCGTTATCTCCCGCAAGAAATTTGACTTCTTGTAACGCCGATTGATTTCCTTGTTCATCTTCTAAACGAATAAAGCCAATATATTCTTTGTACTCTAAGTCGTCTAACTCAAATTCGTTCCCTTCACTATCGACTAATTCGATGGTGATGTTTTCTGGCAAGCTCCAGTTATCATCGGGGGCACCGTTGAAAAACTGCAACAAATCCGTTTGAGAAAACGTATTCGAAGTGAGCGTAGAAAAATCAATGACTTCATCTTTGAAGCTAGCGGTTGGCGCCGTAGTATCCACTACCCGTGCCATGGTATTGTCAAAAATGTGTTCATTCCCGGATTCGTCGGATGCCGTGAGATCCAGTTGATGGTAAGTCCCTCCACTATTCGGAGACAAATCATATAAGTGACGATGATTCTTCAGTTGAATATTTTCTAACTCTGACCAATTATCTGCTAAATTATCAATTAGCTGGCGCAATTCTTCTTGGGTAAAATCGCGATGACGATTGGCTTCAAACACCGTCCAATGATTTCTGACTGTTCCTGTCGGCGCTTGTGTATCCACCACCCGATAATTGACTGAATATTCTGTCTTGTTGTTTGCTTGGTCTTGTAAACGAACTTTCGCATCATAAACAGTCGTTGACGGTGCGACATTGACAATACTCACGATATCGCCAACATTGTTACGTAAGGAAAGATCAATCTCATCGGTTGGTGTCACGTTATCTAGAGGATCATCCGTAAAGAAACTTAAGAGTTCCTCTCGCGTCAATTCCTCACTTCTTCGCGCTTGGAAATCAACTGGTGATGTTGTGACATTTCCTGTTGGACCTTCCGCATCTCTTCCCTGGAATTTTACTTCTTGTAGGTTTGATTGATTTCCTTGTGCGTCTTCTAAGCGAATATAGCCTGTATAAATGTTATCCTCTGACTCTAAATTTTGTAAATTGATCACTGAACCATTACTGTCAACGAGTTCGATTTTGATGTTTTCTGGTAATGTCCAGTTGTCATCCAGATCATTATTCAGAAATGCCAAAAGGTCTGTCCGTGAAGGAATAGCCGTTGTTACCCCAGAGAGGTCGATCGTCTCTGATTTCACTGTCCCTGTTGGCGCTATGGTATCAGTAATACGCAACTTCGTATTGAGCAATGAACGTTCATTACCAGATTCATCTGTCAATTTCACCCAATCTTGATAACTTGTACTAGGACTAAGGTTATATAATTTTTTTTCGAAAGTTAATGTGATGTTTTCTAATTCTGACCAATTATCTTTCAATCCGTTCACTAATAATCGTAACTCTTCTTGGGTAAAATCTCGGTGACGATTGGCTTGGATTGTGACGAAATCTTCGACTGCCGTTCCTTCTGGTGGTGTGGTGTCCACCACGACATAGTTTGTCGAAATGCGTTCATAGACGATTGAATTGGAAGAATCTGCTACATTGACTGTCATTGAACCAGTTCGACCTGGATACCACATATTGTTGTTTATCGTACCAGCAACATAGTAATAATAATTACGCGCATACGTAGGTACGGAATCAAACCAAGTATCACGTATTGTATCACTGGGTACACGAGCTGGACGTTGGGCTTCGATCGTCACAGGATTTTTAATTACATAAGTTATTGTTGGATTGATCGTCAATCGTCCAATCGTTTCATTTGAATAACTAAGATTCATCACTTTTCTTGGTGTCGCAATGTTTGGATATAGCGTCGCAACCCCTGTCGTACCTAAACCAACATTTCCGCGAATATCTAACGTTACAGCTTCATTTCCCGCCTGTACTCTTGTTACTGTGAAGTTGATAGTTGCAGTGAAATTGTTATTGATTGTCACCGTTGCTGCTACACTTATAGCAGCATTACTTGAAGAAATATTCGATAAAGTATACGTGTTTCCATGCGTTGAATGGTTCCCATAATACATCTGTGTGTAAAACTCGTCCGGCATTCCGGCATCACTGTCCGTGACGATCGATGAAATCCAACCATTATTTCCATTAACACGCTCAACCAATGAGTGTGTTGGTACAGTGACAGAGAAACTGGCAGTTGAGTTTGCGGCATTCGCTAAATTAATGGTTCGGTTGATCGCATTTTGTAATACACCTTCAAGATAAGAACTCCTACCATGATTCGTTAATTGAGTCACATTTTCTGTGGTCAAATTCAAGCGTGCTAAGTAATTCACCACTAGCGAATTTTCATCAAGTGGTGGTAAAACTGTTGCCTCAGTTGGTATATCCGTCGTTGGTTCTTCTGAGACAACTGGCTCTTCTTCGACCACTTGTGTTTCCTCTACAGTCGCTGGTTGCTCAGAGAGGATCGATTCCTCCGGAGCCTCTTCTTGTACTGTTGGTTCCTGTACTGTTGATTCTTGTACTGTTGGTTCTTCTATAACATCTTCTGGTGTTTCTTCAGATAAGTGGCTTTCTGACTGCTCTTCCATGATTTCCGTACTAGCAATCGTCTCATTTTCTATGGCAAATACTGCCGATGGCAACAATGTATGTTGGAACAATAGGACTGAAGTAGCGATCATCCGAATTTTTTTTGCTTTCAAAAATTCTGTCCCCCTTTCTCTTTCTTTTAGAATGTGCATGTTAAACCTACTGACTGTATGCATCTTTGAGATCAACTGGTAACTATATGTAGGCGTTAAAAAACTATGTGCTTGATCACAAAAAAGCTGCCTAATGGCTCATACAGATAGAGGATGTATCTGTTTCATTCAGTATAAACAGTTCGCAGAATCGCCTTCTCACGATCGAATAATTGTTTTATGTAATTCTTTCACTGAATGTTTTTTAATATCTAACAAAGATAGTACACATTCCACATTAAAATTATCCACAATTCCAGTATAGGAACAAAATCTTTTTTTACCGTTAGAAAGGCAAAAAAAATGGTTTTAACTTTAAATTAGAGAAACAAACATTGAATTTTAATCATATTGTTACCGAATTGCTCGATATGTTTTCTTGATATTCACTATATATTGCTGATTTCTCTTCATGTTTCCGTATTCTCACCCTCTATCTAAAACCAAAATTTCTATAAGTACAAATTAATGTTTTTTTCTATGAGAACTTCCAAACCTTTTCCTCATAAATAATTTTTTTAACTAAAATAAAAAAAACAGTAAGAAAGCATTTACTTTCTTACTGTTCTCTTATTATTCTATAAAGAATGCTAGGTTTTCTCTTCACCTATTTCATTTGATAAAAATTTTTTTTTACTGTGCATTGAAATTCAAGCGCATACTGTAAATCGGATTCAATGGATCGTCCAAACTTTCAAAATCAAAGTTTTCGCCAACTGTGCCAAATAATGAGAAGGAGAAAGAAGTACTATGTCCGTCAATCGTTCCTAGTTCTCTGCGGTTATTGAGATTTTTACCTGATGAGATCAACATCACTTGATTATCATTCAGATTGTTTTTCACTCCAAGGTCGATTTCTGTTAGTTTTTCCGTTTCTGATTGACTAACGACTGAACTTACTGACACTTGGACCGCACGTTCCGCATTATTTTGGATTTGATAAGTTGGTGAGACAATACCATTACTTTCTTTGCTTTGGGCAAAGGACACATTCATCGGGATCGTCACATCGATATACTCGGACGTATCTTCTAAAATCGTAACTTGACTGTTC
Source organism: Enterococcus sp. 1001283B150225_161107_E12 (assembly GCF_015556925.1). Classification (NCBI taxonomy): domain Bacteria; kingdom Bacillati; phylum Bacillota; class Bacilli; order Lactobacillales; family Enterococcaceae; genus Enterococcus; species Enterococcus sp. 1001283B150225_161107_E12. The sequence continues at coordinate 64,735 of NZ_JADNNI010000014.1, forward strand.
AATGTTCGAGAATTTCTCTGTTGATCCGTCAAAGTGACTGTCACACCATACGTTCCCACTTCTAAATCTGCGAACGCGACATTGTTTTCATATGTAACTACCACTTGAATATCTGGTGACAATGACCAGTTGTCGGTCGGATCACCATCTAGAAATTCTCGTCCGCTTGGAGCTGTTTGTCCTTTTGTGAATACTAACGGATCTTTTAATACCCCCTCAGGTGCTGTGGTATCTTCAATCCGAACTTTCGTTTTTTCAAACGTAGTCGTATTTCCTGCTTCATCCGTGGCATCCACCTGTAGCTCATAATACCATTCACCAGGACTATGAGGAGGCATAGTATGTAACGGAACATTATTTGTTAACGTGATTGCTTCTCGTTCTGTCCAATTATCTTCTAAATCAATAAGTAAAGAACGTAATTCTTCCTGTGTAAAATCACGTGTACGCGTCGCTTCAAAGACAGTCGTTGTCTGATTGATCGAACCGGTCGGTGCTTGTGTATCGATCACGCGATAGTTAACAGCGTATTCCGTGTAATTGCCTCGAATATCTTGTAGACGAACGTTGGCATCATAAATGGTTGGCGAAGGTGCAACATTGACGATACTCACAGTTTCGCCAATATTATTACGTAAAGAAAGATCAATTTGATCGGTTGCTGTCGTATTATCCAATGGATCTTCGGTAAAGAACTTTAGTAGCTCGTCTCTCGTCAATTCATTCACTCGACGTGCTTGAAAATCGACTGGTGTCGTGATGACGTTCCCTGTCGGTCCTTCGTTATCTCCTGCAAGAAATTTGACTTCTTGTAGATCCGTACGATTCCCGTGTTGGTCTTCCAAACGAATATAGCCTGTATATTCTTGGAACTCCAAGTCATCCAACGCAAATGCATTTCCTTGACTATCGACTAATTCGATGGTGATATTTTCTGGTAATGTCCAGTTGTCGACAGGGGCGCTACTGAAAAATCGCAACAAATCCGTTCGAGAGAACGTATTCGAAGTGAGCGTAGAAAAATCAATGACTTCATCTTTGAAGCTAGCAGTTGGCGCCGTAGTATCAACTATTCTTGGCATAGTTCCTCTAAAAATATGTTCATTTCCAGCTTCATCAATTGCCGTGATATCCATTGGATGGTATCCATTTGGATCATTCGGAGATAAAACATATAAATGGCGATGATTTTCTAATCGAATATTTTCTGGTAATGTCCAATTATCCGAAATACTATGAAATAGTAGTCGTAATTCTTCTTGGGTAAAATCGCGATGACGATTAGCTTCAAAAATTGTCCAAGTTCCTTTAGCACTTCCTGTCGGCGCTTGTGTATCGATTACGCGATAATTGATCATTTTATTTCTATTCGCATTGCCTGCTTCATCTTCTACATTTAAAAATCCTGTATATGTTTGGAGTAAGTTAGGTGCTACTCCAGCAATCGAAGTAGCCGTACCCAGCGAGTCAAGCAATGATAATTTAATCTCATCATTCAAGGTCCAGTTATCCGACATCGAATCAACAAACGGTAATAACTCTGAGCGTTCAAGTCCGCCAATTCGTCGTGCTTGTAAATCTCTAGTAGTTGTATTGGTCGTAACGTCTGGAGATATTGTATCTATTACACGATACGTAACTGGTAAATCACGAAAATTACCAAATTCATCAGTTAGACGGATTGCTGCGTCATAGACATTTGTTATTGACGGAGCAACATTTCTGATACTTACTGTATTCTCAGAACTATCGATTAATGAAATATCGATTTGATCCGTTGGTGTACTATTATCCACTGGATCATCGATAAAGAATTTCATAATGTCTTCTTTTGTCAAATCATTCACTCTTGTGGCTTCAAAATCTACTGGCGTAGTCGTGACATTTGCTGTTGGTCCTTCGATATCTCTCAGATTAAATTTCACTTCCTGTAGCGCCGATTGATTCCCAAATTCATCTTCTAGACGAATATAACCTGTATGAACGCTATTTGATGGTTCTAGATTTTGCAAATTGATAACTTCCCCATTACTGTCTAACAGTTGGACGATAATTTCATCTCTTAATGTCCAATTGTCCTCCAAATCATTATTCAAAAATTGCATGATTTCCGAACGAGAGGGAATGCTTGTTTCAACATTAGAAAGATCGATTATTTCTGATTTCACTGTCCCTGTAGGGGCTAATGTGTCTATAATACGCATTCTTGTTTCGTAAAAATTTTGTGTATTTCCACTTTCATCTGTTGCATTTAGATTAATTAAATGAGTGGAGTTAGGTTCTAATTCCATCAAGCTTCTTGTAGATGCCATTCTAATATTACTCAACGTAGACCAATTATCTTGAAGATTATTTATAACCGAACGTAATTCTTCCTGGTTAAAATCTCGGTGACGATTTGCTTGAATATTTGTCCATTCAGTTTTTTCCATACCTGTAGGTGCTTCAGTGTCTACGACCGTCACATTTGTCCAAAATCGTGTGATCCCACCAGTGGAATTATTGATAAGATAAACTGGTAATTGATTAGTATAACCAGGAAACCAACCAGATCCAAGGCTTGTCGTGGAGAAACGCCAATTTCCTGAACCTGGTAATGTATGGAACCAACTTCGGATCACTTCTTGTGACAACGTTTGATTTCTTGTGGCCTGAACCGTCACATTCTCATGAACACCGACTTCTTCCTTTTCTTCCTCTTCTTCTCCCTCATCTTCCGCATTCACTGTCAATTGTCCAATCGTTTCCCCTGTATAACTAAGATTCATCACATGTCTTGGGGTCGCAATGTGTGTAAACTGAGTCGCAACACCTGTCGTACCTAAACCGACATTTCCACGGACATCTAACGCTACGGTCGTACTTGCCGCCTGTACTCTTCTAACTGTAAAATTGATCGTTGATGTAAAATTGGAATTGATGGTCACAGTAGCGGATACACTCACCGCTGCGTTACTTGACGAAATATTTGTCAGTGTGTAGGTATTTCGGTGAGTCGAATGGTTTCCATAATACATCTGTGTGTAAAATTCGTCGGGCATTCCGGCAGGACTATCCGTGACAATAGAAGAAATCCATCCATTACTATTGCCTACTCGCTGAACCATTGAATGTGTCGGTACGGTCACAGAGAAAGTCGCTGTTGCATTCACCTCGTTGCCTAAAGTAATGGTTCGGTTGATGGCATTTTGCAAGACAGCTTGGATATAGGAAATTCTCCCATGATTGGTTAATTCTGCTACGTTTTGTGCAGTTAAGTTCAGCCGTCCCAAATGGACAGATAGCGGACTTTCATCAAGTGGTGGCACTTCTTCTTGCGTTTCCTCCGTCGCTGGTGCTTCTGATGGTGCTTCCATAGGTGGCACTTCTTCTGCCACTTCTGATGGGGCTTCAGGAGTTTCCACTACTACTTCAGGCTCTTCGTGAGTAATTGGTTCTGGTTCTTCGACCACGTCTGTTGCTTCTTCAGATAAGTGGCTTTCTGGCTGTTCTTCAATGATCTCTGTATTAGCTATCGACTCGTTTTCTATTGCCATTACCACTGAAGGTAGCAATGCCTGTTGAAACAATAGGAATGATGTAGCGATAATCCGTATTTTTTTTGCTTTCAAAAATTCTCTCCCCTCTCTTATTTTTTGACAATGCATGTAATCATCTATCTTTTTGGATAAGCTGATTGAGATAAGTAATCGTTTAAAACGAGCTACTCGATCGTAAGTTTTCTGCAAAGTTCAGCTATAAATAAAAGGTATGTAGTTAGCTCAGGCACCTTCGCAAAAATCATTGCGAGTTATAAGTAGGATTTTTATGTGGAATCAATGGTTCAAACCCGCTAAAAAATGAAAAAAAACTCAAAAAATAATAATGCAAATGCCATACAAATATTATCCATAATTTTAAAATACTAATAAAATCTTTTTTTACCGTTAGCAAGGTAAAAAAACATCCCACATATGAACTTCAGTTGATAACTATTTTTTCGACTTTACCTTTTACTTATCTACACTAGATTAGTTACTATTCCTTGGACAAAAGGGGATAACTATTATATAGAGTAAAATAAGAAATTATTACTGATAATAAAATTTCCCTCAAAAGGAAATTTATAAAAAAAACCACATTCTCATGAAATCCAAATGATTTTCATGAGAATGTGGCATCTCGTTTTTATTCTTTTCTATTAGTACTTACTTATTAATTTGCGACGATATTGACTAATTTATTTGGAACCACGATTACTTTTCTGATTGTTTTTCCGTCTAGTTGTTCTTTGATACTATCATCGTCCATCGCTGTTTTTTCTAGTTCTTCTTTTGATAAGTCACGTGCAACACTAGCTTTTGCACGAACTTTTCCATTGATTTGGAAAACGACTTCTACTTCGTCTTCAATCAAAGCAGCTTCATCATAAGTTGGCCATGGTGCATAAGAAAGATCTTGTTCATTGCCTAGGATCGCCCATAGCTCTTCACCGATATGTGGCGCGATCGGTGCAAGTAATTGTACGAATCCTTCGATATATTCATAAGGTAAGGCATCGACTTTATATGCTTCATTGACAAAGACCATCAATTGAGAAATCGCTGTATTGAAATGTAGATTTTCGTAATCTTCTGTAACTTTTTTAACTGTTTGGTGATATACTTTGTCAAGTTTACCGTCATTCAGTGTCGTGATACGATCACGCATTTTATTGTTTTCGTCCACGATCAAACGCCAAACACGATCTAAGAATTTACGGCTACCTTCTAAGCCATTTTCACTCCAAGCAATCGATGCGTCTAATGGTCCCATGAACATTTCGTAGAGACGTAAAGTATCCGCACCATATGCTTCCACGACATCGTCAGGATTGACGACATTGCCACGAGATTTAGACATTTTTTCGTTGTTTCCTCCAAGGATCATTCCTTGATTGAACAATTTTTCAAAAGGCTCTTTTGTTGGTACCACGCCAATATCGTAAAGGAATTTATGCCAGAAACGAGCATACAATAGGTGAAGTACTGCATGTTCTGCCCCACCGATATAAATATCTACTGGTAACCAGCGTTCTAGTTTTTCATAGTTAGCTAGCTCTTTTTTATTGTGTGGATCGATATAGCGTAGGTAATACCATGAGCTTCCTGCCCATTGAGGCATCGTATTCGTTTCACGACGGCCTTTTTTACCTGTTTCAGGATCAACGACATTGACCCACTCGTCAATGTTTGCTAATGGTGACTCCCCTGTTCCACTTGGTTGGATATTGCTTGTTTTTGGTAAACGTAATGGCAACTCTTCTTCAGGTACGGTTGTTACTGTACCGTCTTCCCAATGGATGACTGGGATTGGTTCACCCCAATAACGTTGACGAGAGAATAACCAATCACGCAGACGATAGCTGACTTCTTTTTTCCCAACACCATGTTCTTCCAACCATTGATTCATCGCATCAATGGCTTCTTCTTTGTTCAATCCGTTCAAGAAATCAGAATTGATATGCGCACCATCTTCTGTGTAGGCAGCTGTTGAAATATCGCCACCTTCGATGACTGGTAAGATTTCTAGATCAAACGTTTGTGCAAACTCGTAATCACGTTCATCATGTGCCGGTACTGCCATAATCGCACCTGTCCCATAAGAAGCTAACACATAATCAGCGATCCAAATAGGGATTTCCTTGCCATTTACTGGGTTGATCGCATACGCCCCTGTAAATACACCTGTTTTTTCTTTAGCAAGATCTGTTCGTTTGAGATCTGATTTTTTCGCTGTTTCTGCGATATACGCTTCGACTGCTTCTTTTTGTTCCGGAGTTGTGATCTCACGAACTAAGTCTAGCTCTGGCGCTAGCACAGAGTAGGTTGCCCCAAATAACGTATCTGGACGTGTGGTAAAGACCGTATATTCTTTATCTGTGCCAGCCACTTTAAACGTTACATTTGCTCCGACTGAACGACCGATCCAGTTACGTTGCATTTCTTTGATGCTTTCGGGCCAATCCACAAGCTCTAGGTCATCGATCAAACGATCTGCATAAGCTGTGATTTTCAGCATCCATTGACGCATTGGTTTACGGATGACATCATAACCACCACGTTCACTTTTGCCGTCGATCACTTCTTCGTTTGAGATCACGGTGCCTAGTTCAGGTACCCAGTTCACGGCTACTTCTGCTTCATAGGCTAAGCCTTTTTCGTATAATTTAGTAAAAATCCATTGAGTCCATTTGTAATACTCAGGATCTGTTGTGTTGACTTCACGATTCCAATCGTAACTAAAACCAAGTGAATTGATTTGGCGACGGAAGGTTTCAATATTTTTTTGCGTAAATTCTGCAGGGTCATTGCCTGTGTCCAATGCGTATTGCTCTGCCGGTAGTCCAAATGCATCCCACCCCATTGGATGTAATACGTTGAAACCTTGACTACGTTTGAAACGAGCTAGGATATCTGTTGCTGTATAGCCTTCTGGATGCCCAACATGTAGACCTTGTCCTGATGGATATGGAAACATATCCAATGCATAGAATTTTGGTTTACCTGGTTCATCATGCGTATTGAAGGTGTTATTTTTTGCCCAATATTTTTGCCATTTTTTTTCAATTTCTTTGTGATTATAGCTCATCTTGAACCCCCTATTTTGATGTAATGATCTGTTTTTCTTTTAGCATCTGGCCTTGAAAAACAAAAAAATCCTATAAAAAGATTGCTCTTTTTATAGGACGTAATCTACGTGGTACCACCTAATTTTGCCTTACTGAACAAGGCCTTGAACGTTGTAACGGTCGTCACCGCCTCTGCTTACTGGGAGAACTGTTCAGCAGGTGCAACTCAAAGGCGAGTTCAAAAGCGTCCGTACACATTTTCACCAACCATGTGCTCTCTAAAACTTTCGACTTTTTACTACTTCCTTTTCAAACGTTGATCAACTAAATTTTTAGTAGCTTCATAGTAACAAATATTATTGAATCAATCAACTATTATTTCAGTTAGAACGATTATTTTGCAACGATCAAACTTTGACCTGGGTAGATAAAGTTATTTTTGATGTTGTTCCACTCGATCAATTGAGTCATTGAGATGCCATGGCTATCAGCTACACCCCAAACGGATTCACCTGCTTTGACTGTGTAACGTTTGCCATCATTAGACGTAGGTGCTGCTGTTGTATTTCCTTTTTTCACGACCACTTTTTGGCCTGGATAGATGAAATTGTTTTTGATATTGTTCCATTCGATCAGTTGATCCATCGTGATGCCGTGTTTGTCAGCTACACCCCAAACGGATTCACCTGCTTTGACCGTATAGATCGTATCACCAGACGTTGATGTGTTCGTTGCTGCTGACGTATTCGGTGTGCTTGGAGCAGCTGCCGGTGTTGTTGTAGGTGTAGATGTTGGCGCCGCTGTACTACCGCCTTTTACAATCAGCTTTTGACCTGGGTAGATGAAGTTATTTTTGATATTGTTCCATTCAATCAATTGATTCATTGAGATCCCATTTTTATTTGCGACGCTCCACACAGATTCCCCTGCTTTGACCGTGTAGGTGCCTGAGCCTTGGCTTGCTGTGTTTGAAGTCGTTGGATTATTCGTCGTTGTTGAAGGTGCTGGATTCGTTGATGCAGTGCTTGATGCGCCACCATTTGAAACAACCAACTGTTGTCCTGGGTAAATAAAGTTGTTCTTGATGTTGTTCCATTGGATCAACTGTGCCATTGAGATGCCATGGGCATGAGACACACCCCAGACAGAATCACCTGCTTTGACCGTATATTTTGCACCAGAAACTGAAGCACCTGTACTTGGTGTTGATGGTGTTGTGCTTGGTGCCGATGGTGTATTTACAGAAGCAGACCCACCATTAGAAACGATCAAGCTTTGTCCTGGATAAACAAAATTATTCTTGATATTATTCCATTGGATCAATTGTGCCATTGAGATGCCGTGGGCATTCGAGATACCCCAAACAGAGTCACCTGCTTTGACTGTATAACGCGTACCGGACGAATTGTTTGTTGTTGTTCCAGCAGAACTGCTACCTGTAGAAGCTGTATTGTTTCCTGAATTTGTTGTTGAAGAACCGCCAGCTGTACCACCTTTGATCGTCAACTTTTGTCCTGGATAAACAAAATTATTTTTAATATTATTCCATTCGATCAATTGCGCCATTGAGATGCCATGAGCATTTGAGATGCCCCAAACAGAATCACCTGATTTTACTGTGTACGTCGTTGAACCAGTAGTCGTACTTCCACTAGTATTTCCTGTATTTGTGCTTCCAGTGTTGGTGCTTCCTGTATTTGTACTTCCTGTGTTCCCTGTATTGATCGTATTGCCGCCGCCAGTAGTCGCACCACCGCCTGCATTTCCAGTTGCTGGTGTGTCATATTTAGTCAAGCCATACGTCATGATAAGATTGTTTAATTTTGTCGCATAACTTGGGTCCGTCGCATAGCGTCCTGTCAAATGGGCAGTAGCATCCGTATAAGAACGAGTATTACTCTTCCAAGCGCCTGCATAGTAGTAGCCATTACCAAATGAAGTATTTCTAAGTACATAGGCATTGTCACTAAAAGACTCTGCGAAAGAAGGATATTGACGGAAAGGTTCTTTTTTCGTCACCCATTGGTTGTTCAAGAATTCAAGCGTGTCCATATAAACAGTTTGTCCTTGGTAGCTTCCTTTGATCCCAAATAAGTTATGATACGGTGCACGTGATAATGTACTGCCACCCCAACCACTTTCGACGACTGCTTGAGCGATCATTACTGACGCATACAAATCATTCGCGTTTGCGATCGGTTGTGCAAATGTGGCAATTTCTGTGATAAATGCGGCGGTATTGATCCGAGAGTTCATTTGGATCGGTGTTTCATCCGCATTGACAGCGACTGATTGTAATACTGGTGCGACAGCTGAACAGCCCACCATTGCGGTTCCGACGATTGCCGCACTTCGCTTTACTTTACGGTAACGCTTTGCTTGTTCCAGACGTCTGCGTTCTTTTCGTCCTACTAATTCCTTTTGCATATACTATCCCCCATATTTAATTACTTTTATCTATCCTTATCAATAATTATAACTTCTCTTAATATTTATTAAAAGTTATTTAAGACTATTACGTTGTTTTGTAATCTTTATGTAATCTTTCGTAATTTTTTGATTTGACGCTTTTGTTAACCCTTTAATCAAACGATTCCGAGTTATTAAATTATATATGACCACCTATTTTTTAAATTAAATATGTCGGTTATATTACTTGAGGGTTGCTATTACATTACAACTTGCATAACAATATGTTTTTATTCATTGATCCAAGTGAACAGGAATAGAAAACTCTTGTTTTTCGTTCTTATAATAAATGCTATAATGGTTGGGCATGAAGGAGGAGTTAAATGAAAAATAAAAGAATCTTCCAAATCTCAGCCGCAAGTTGCTTCTTGCTTTTTCTAGCGTTGAGTCTACTTGTCTTATTTCGCGTGGATCTATTGTCTAGTTTTGACCAAACACTGACCCATTGGATTCGTATTCCTTATCCTGATTGGAATCCATTTCAGCGGTTGATCACGACATTTGGAAATGCAATAACTGTCATTTTAGTATTTGGATTAGTTGCTCTTTGGTTGTGGCACAAGAAAAAAAGAAAAGAACTGTATTGGTTCATCTTCAACTTTGTGCTAGTTGCTGGGATATTAAATCCACTAATCAAGCTGTTGGTGATGCGTGACCGTCCAAGTCTGCAACATTTAGTGGTCGAAACGACATATAGTTTTCCCAGCGGACATGCCGCAACGAGTATGATCTTGTATGGCACACTGATTTTTTTGATGCCATCTTTGATCAAGACGAGAGAATGGGCATGGATGATCCAAGTATTGTTAGGTTTACTGATTCTGAGTATTGGCGCTAGTCGTGTCTATCTGGGTGTCCATTATCCTAGTGATATCCTCGGTGGTTATAGCTTGAGCCTGTTTTGGTTATGCTTGACTTATCCTTGGTATGTCCAACAACGCTTGCCATTTACACAATCAAATAGGAAGAAGGGATTTTAATGGAATTTCCTTATGCTGAAGGAAATAAACGTTACCATTCTTGGAATTATGCGTTACGCCATGAATTTGGTGGAAAAATTTTTAAAGTACCGATCGATGGTGGCTTTGATTGTCCCAATCGTGACGGGACAGTTGCCCATGGTGGCTGTACCTTTTGTAGTGTTTCTGGCTCTGGTGATATGATCGTTGCTCCAGAAGAGCCACTACCGATCCAATTTCAAAAAGAAATCGATATGATGCACAAAAAATGGCCACAAGTGAATCAATACATCGTTTACTTTCAAAATTTCACAAACACCCATGCGCCAGTCGAAGTCATTCGTGAACGATTTGAACAGGTCATCAATCTACCAGGTGTCGTTGGTTTATCAATTGGTACTAGACCAGATTGCTTACCCGATGAAGTCGTTGATTACTTAGCTGAATTGAATCAACGTTTATATTTATGGGTAGAATTGGGCTTACAAACGACTTATGAAGAAACCTCCATCCTGATCAATCGAGCCCATGATTATCAGACGTACCTAGACGGTGTTGCGAAATTACGGAAGCACGACATACGTGTATGTACGCATTTGATCAACGGTTTACCGGGAGAATCCTTGGAAATGATGCGGGAAAATGTTCGTCGCACGATCTTAGATTCTGATATCCAAGGAATCAAACTACATTTGATGCACTTGATGCGTAAAACGAAGATGTTACGAGACTATCATGAGGGCAGACTGCAGTTGATGAGTCGAGCAGATTATGTATCTGTCATTTGTGACCAACTGGAAATGATTCCTCAAGAGATCATCATCCATCGTTTGACTGGCGATGCACCTTGGGACTCCTTGATCGGGCCAATGTGGAGTTTGAAAAAATGGGAAGTCTTGAATGCGATCGATGAAGAAATGATTCGTCGCAATAGTTACCAAGGAAAGTACAATATTCGAGAGGGAGTCAAAAGCGGATGTTAAAAACGGCACTTCATTTTAGCCATACGCTATTGGAGGAAATCATCCAACCGGGAGATCATGTGATTGATGCGACGATGGGTAATGGGTATGACACCGTTTTTCTAGCAGAAAAAGTCGGAAAAACCGGTCATGTATATAGTTTTGATATCCAAAAACAAGCATTGGCGTCCACGCAACAGAAATTGTCAGAAAAGGGCTTATTGGAGCGGACGACCCTGTTTTTACAAGGACATGAAACCATTGGTGCGGTCATTTCTGAACAACAACCCATCAAAGCCGGCATCTTCAACTTAGGCTATTTACCCAAAAGTGATAAATCCGTCATCACGCTACCTGAAACGACAAAAACAGCGATGGAAGAAATCTTGAAACGTTTAGTTCCACAAGGTCGCATGATCATCGTCGTTTATTATGGCCATCAAGGTGGCGAAGCAGAACTAGATATGGTACAAAGCTTTTGCCAAGCATTACCTCAAGAACAATTCAATGTTTTGAATTATCAATTTATCAATCAAAAAAATAATCCTCCGATCTTGTATTGTATCGAAAAAAAGAAAAGTCACAACTAATAAAAACCTCCTTATCTTCTAGTGTGATAAAACTGAGAAGATAAAGAGGTTTTTCATTTTTTTAGCAAAACCTAACGACCAATTAGAATGCCATTTTCTTAATGGTATTCACTTGATTACATTTGTCCTATGATTTGGTGAAATACTGTTTTAGCACACGAATGATCAATATTGTTACGCCTACTGCCAAAATAAAAGTGATGATGGCTATTAGGATTCCTAAAATACCCATGATGTTCTCTATGTTCTATGTAACACGCTTAGACAAAAACCACTAGCCCGCCAGCTAGTGGTTCTTGGTCGTAATATGAACCTGTTCTTTGTTGAATAAATTATACTATAATACAATTAACATTCAAGTGTGTCTGTGTATTTAGAATAGAAATTCATCGTCACTCCTATTGATCAAACGATTATCAAGAGGAATACTTGATTAAGTGCTTTTTATTGTACGTAGTCATGGTTCCTAAAATCATTGACCTGACTTAATAAGAAATCACAGATTCACTTCCCAATAACTGAAAACTATTTGCCACAACTTTTGTTACATAAATACACTAGCCTTGCTAATTTTCCAAGGTTCATGTTTGGATTCATCCAAAAGCGCCAATCCGACTGCATTACATGAAAAACACCAAACCAAGGGCTTCTTGATTTGGTGTTTTTCGACTTCCATTTGAACATTCGTTACACAATGACGGGAGTGAGACATTCGTTCTCTCCCACCACCTAAAACCGAATAAACGGCGGTAACAGAAGGAACCTCTTCGGAAATAAGGCTGAACACTTCTGTCCCAACCGCCTATTCAAACACAAACTGATTATGATACAACTCCGCATAGAAGCCATCTTCTGCTAATAGTTGGTGATGGTTTCCTTCTTCGATCACTTTACCATCACGTAAAACGACGATACGATCAGCATTCAAAATCGTCTTCAAGCGATGGGCGATCACGAAACTTGTCCGACCTTTGATCGCTTCATCCATTGCTTTTTGGATTCTTGCTTCAGTTACTGTATCCACGTTACTTGTTGCTTCATCTAAAATCAATAGGTCTGGATTCGTGATGATTGTTCGCGCGATACTGATCAATTGCTTTTGCCCCGTACTGAACAAATTATTTTCTTCAGAGACGTGAGTATCATAGCCGTGTTCTAGCGTCTGAATAAAGTCATGGATATTTGCTTGTTTCGCTGCGCTAACTACTTCTTCATCCGTTGCATCTGGTTTACCAAAGACAATATTGTCTCGGATCGTGCCAGAAAATAGAACTGATTCTTGTAGAACGATGCCGACATGTCGACGCAAATCGTCTAAATCATACTCGCGGATATCTGTTCCGTCAATGCTCACAGAGCCACCGTTCACATCATAGAAGCGATTCAACAAGTTCATGATCGTTGTCTTACCTGAACCAGTTGGGCCTACTAAAGCAACCATCTCGCCTTTGTTCACATCAATGGAAACATCATTTAAGACTAATTTCTCTGGACTATAACCAAAATCAACATTCGTTAATGATAAGCCTTTTTCGATTCCAGCAAATGGTTTGCCATTTTGTGGCTTCACTTCATCTTTTTCAGCAAACATTTCATTCAGTCTTCGCGCTCCAGTGATCGCTAATTGGATCATACTGTAGCCAGAAGAAATTTGCATCAATGGTTGATAATATTGTTGGGAATATTGGACGAAAGTAACTACTAATCCTAGCGCTACTGAACGTTCCAGATCACCATTCAACGCTAACCATCCACCAAAGAAAATCACGATCGCGGTGTTAACTAAAGACATGCCTTGCATCATTGGGAAAAGCAACCCTGAGTATGCTTGTCCTTTAAATGTTGCTTCACGAACAGTTTGATTATGGGCTAAGAAGCCTTCGATTGTTTCTTCTTGCAGACCATTCGTGATGATCACGCGTTGGCCACTAATTTTTTCATCCATGTAACCATTCAATTTACCGACTTCATCTTGTTGGATGTCGACATATTTGCGGGCTTTTTGAATGACTAGGACAGCAATCAAAATCGCTACCGGTGTAGAAGCAATCGTCGCCCAAGCAAGTTGGACATTTTGGCGGAACATCATGATCAAGATACCAACTAATAGAACCGCATTCGTGATCACTTGAAGAAGTGCTTGGTTCAAACTATTTTGGATATTATCCAAATCGCTAGTGAAGCGACTAAGAATTTCTCCGTCTTGATGGGAATCAAAAAAGCGGATCGTTAATTTTTCTAATTTATTGAATAGACCAATACGCATCCGGTTCGTTGATTTCCCGACCACTTGTGTAAATAAAATACTGTAAATAAAATTTGCCGCACTGGCTAAAACATAAAACATCAAAAGCTTCCAAATAATCGAAAGGAAATTACTTTTATCATCGACACCTTGCATCAAAGCACCGATGTAATTTGCTAATTCTTGGAAAGCTTCCCCGATATATTGAGGTGCTTTTACCTGTAAGTAAGTTGCTGCAATCACAGTAATAAAGATAAAGAAGAAGGAAACCTTGTACCGCTTTAAATAATGATAGAAAAACTTACTTGCTTTAATCAAATCAGTCATGGCTACTCCTCCGTTCCTTTTTGAGTTTCGAAAATCTCTTGATATACCTGATTGTTCGCAACGAGTTCTTCATGCGTTCCTTCACCCACTAGTTTTCCTTCATCCAATACCAAGATGCGGTCTGCTTTGACAACAGAAGCAATCTTTTGGGCGATAACGATCGTTGTCGTGTCTTTCAACTCACGATCAAGGGCTTCGCGAACCAGTTTTTCTGAACGGGCATCTAATGCACTGGTACTGTCATCTAGAATCAGGATCTTTGGATGACCGATCACACCACGTGTGATAGATAAACGTTGTTTTTGTCCACCAGAAAAGTTACTACTACGTTCTTCGACTGGTGCTTCATAACGATCAGCTAATTTCTCGATAAATTCTTTGGCTTGAGCGATAGAAGAAGCATTCTCCATATCCTTTTCTGTTGCATTCTTGTTCCCTTGACGTAGATTCTGGGCAATCGTGCCTGAAAAAAGAATCGCTTTTTGTAAAACAAACGAAACGGTATTTCTTAAACTGTGTTCATTCACTTGTCGTAGATCAACACCACCAACTTCTACTTTTCCTTCTGTTGGATCGAACAAGCGTGGAATCAATTGTGCTAAAGTTGACTTTCCTGCTCCGGTTGCCCCAACAATACCAATCATTTCACCAGGCTCGATCGAAAAAGTGATATTTTTGAGTGTGTCTGCATCATCACCAGGATACCGGAAAGACACGTTTTCAAAACGAACAGAACCAGTCAATTCTTGTTCAGGTACATCTAGATAAGTTAAATCTGGTTCAGTATCCAAGATTTCTTTGATCCGTTTCAATGAAACGGCAGCTCTTGAGGTCATCATCATCATCATACCGCCAATGATGATCGCCATCATGATCTGCATCAAATAGTTCATAAATGAAGCAATACCACCAATCAGGGTTGGATCATCTTTTGCAAGATCACTAACGAAGAAGATTGCGCCCACCACAGCTAAGTTCGCAGCTAACATAAATGAGGGAATCATGACTGAAAATAATGTTCCAACAATGATATTGTGCTTTGTTAAATCTTCACTGACTTTACTAAACTCATTCAACTGATTTTCTTCTTGGACAAACGATTTGACTACTCGAATCCCCATTAGATTTTCTTTTGCGATACTATTAACTTTATCGATCAGTTTTTGGATGATCATAAAGTGCTTGCCCATACGTGTAAAGGACAGCGCTGTGATCAAGAATACAGTAACGATCAAAAGAACGATGATCCACCACAACTGAGGCATTGTTGCCATCGCAAGAATAAATGCACCAATAAACAGAAACGGGATACGGAACAAAGATTGCAAAGAAATCATAACTAAGTTTTGGATCTGCGTAATATCGTTCGTTAAGCGCACCACCAAATTTCCAGCAGAAAACTGTTCAATATTACCAAATGAGAAGGTCTGGATCTTGCGAAACGCTTCCTCCCGGATATCTGCACTGACACCTTGTGCGACTTTAGCAGAAAATATCGTATTCGTGACTCCAGCTGCTAAACCTAGGAGTGCTAAACTAATCAAAGAAATGCCAATCGTACGCATTTCATCGCTGTCTTCCGTGATGATTGCTTCTAGTACTTGTTGCAACAACTTAGGTTGCCAAAGCGTAGCTGTCACCATAAGTGCGACAGAAAGCAAAGAAACAAAAACAGCTAATCGATAGTTTTTTGCATGTTTTAAAATAAGCTTCATATTTGTGACTTACACCTCTCTTTTTTTATAATAAATCGTCCTATTTTATAATTCGTAAAAATAGACCGACTAACAATTTACCATGTTTGAAAAAAGAAATCAACCTGTAATTTTTTAACGCTGGAACTACTTTTATAATAGAAAGAAACTTTAAAGTGTCTGTTTTTAAATACACCTTCTTTCTTCTTGAGTTTATCTTCCTCTCACTATAAAAGGTACGTTATGGAATTCTTCTTTATTATGCTTATTTCCAATCCGTTTAGCACCTATCTTGCTCGCCACAATAAAAAAGAAGTGATCTTGATCGATCACTTCTACATTTCTTCTACCATTCATAAGTAGACTTATTCGCCTTCTCGTTCTCTTGTCCAAGGGAGGCCCAAAGATAAACTAGCGGCAAATGCTTTATAGGCTGTTCTCTCCTGCTGTCTCGTAGCACGTCGTTCATCATATCCCTTGCAGACTAATTGTTCTTCTGCTGATTCAGGCATGACATGTGGCACCGTAAACTCTTTTTCAAGGTTCATATGTGAAGGAACCGCAACGAATGTCGTAAAGCAAGTAGCAGCCAAATAGCGTTCACCTGTCGTTAAGTTTTCACCGATGATCTTCACAAAAACCTCCATTGATTTCTTATGGGCACCCGACACGTAAGATTCCACACAAACGGAATGATTTTCATGCAAAGGCTTCAAAAAATTCAAACTATCTAAAGAAGCAGTGACTGCCCCTCTGCGGCAATGACGGGTGACCGAAATCGACGCTGCATCATCGATCATTGCCATTAGTTTCCCTCCAAAAAGATACCCAAATGGATTCAAATCAAAGGGAAAGATCCGATGTGTTTGGATAACCATCGAGTCTTTGCAATACTTTGTTTCTTCCATACGTGGTCAGCTCCTTTTGTTGAACAACCAAGCGAGAGCTCGTTGGATCCATTGGTCCCAAAAAATCCAATCATGTTCACCAGGACCATGTTCGAATGTCACATCGATGTTGTTTTCTTTTAAAATTTCTGCCATTTCTTGGTTGGCTTGATAGAGAAAATCGGATTCTCCACAAGCAAGATACATGCGTGGGGCTTCTTTGCCACTGTTAGCTAAGGCTTCAACAAGGTAGGCTGGATCATTTACTGAATTTTGGATGCTATCTAGTGGACCAAAAATCCCTTCCCAGAACTTGGCTTGACGGATCATCAATAAGTCGTCCATTCGATTACCAACCGACACCGCACCTGAGAGAGAAATAATAGCTGAAAAATGTTCGGGCTTTGCTAACCCTAATTTCAACGCACCATATCCGCCCATTGAAAGACCGGCTGCATACGTTTTTTCTCGTTTCGTTGTCAGTTGTGGGAACAATTCGTGACAGATTTCTGGTAATTCTTCTGAGATAAACGTCCAGTACTTCATATCATACGTTGTGTCTGTGTACCAACCTAAATCCGTTGATGGCATGATGACGGCTAACCCGTAATCCGCCGCATATCTTTCAATGGAAGTCCGTCGTTGCCAGACACTATGATTACCTCCCATACCATGTAACAGGTAAAGCACTGGAACATCCGTCATATTGGCCGACGTACTTGTCCCAATCACTTTTTTGGTTGTCTGAGGTAAAATCACATTTAGATTGACTTCCATTTCTAATACGTTTGAATAAACATTTGCTTGGATAAATGCCATATGTTTGTCGCCTTCTTTACTTTATTCAGATCGTTTTTCTGACAACAATCTGTAAATTTACTTGTATTCTTTTATTGTAGCATTTTTTTGACGAATTAAAAATGTTAGCCCTAGCGCGATGATGACTAATAACAAGCCCACCAGATAGACTTGGTGTAACCCATGATACAAAATTTCTCGTAATGGTGTTAATATTTCTGCGTCAATCATTTTTGCTGTTTGTGGATTGACTAATTTGTTCATGATATCCGGATCGTCTGTCAATTGTTTGGCAGCAAGTTCAGCTTGCGTGACCCGGTTGATCAATAATCCAAAAACTGCGACCATCACTGTTTGCCCAATGGTGCGGACTAACGTATTAAACGAAGTGGCAACACCCATTTGTTCTGAAGGCACACTGTTTTGTGCGCTGACAGTCGATGTTGTCATTGTGATCCCTAAGCCGACACCGATGATCGTTGAAATCAGGAAGAACCATAAAAAATTACTTTGAAATGGCATCAGCCAAAGTCCTGCACCACCGATAATGGTAATGAACAACCCAATACGTAACACTCGATAGGTGGTCATCTGGGTCATCCACTTACTTGCTAAGAACGAACCAACCATCCAAACAAGAGAAAGTGGTGCCAAAACTAATCCACCAATTGCCGCATTAAGTCCTAATACTCCTTGCATCCACATTGGGATATAGACATCGATCCCCATTAAAAAACCACTTGCTAAAGCTGCTGCTGCATTCACAACGACAAAAAGCGGGTTTTTAAATAGGTGTAGCATGATAACAGGATCTTCTGCTCGTTTTTCGACGAACAGGAATAAGAAAAAGAATAAAACACTACCTATCAATAATGCCAACACAAATGGTGTCAGCCCTTGATCACCTAATAATTGAAAACCTAGTAACAGCAGAACCAATGTGAACATCAAACTAAAACTACCTTTAAGATCCATCGGTTTTGCTTCACGAGTTGTTTTTGGTTCATTGAGATAGAGCCAAATCAGTACCATCAGTAATAACCCAATTGGCACATTGATGAAGAAAATCCAGTGCCAACTCAACGCTTCCACAATAAACCCACCAGCTAATGGACCAAACACACTAGCGATTCCCCAAGCTGAACTATTTAAACCCAATACTTTTGCTCGTTTTTCAATCGTGTACAAATCGCCAATGATCGTCAATGCGACTGGCATCATTGCTCCTGCACCCATCCCTTGAATTGCCCGCGAAATAATCAAGCCAAGCATAGATTGAGAAAGCCCACAAAAAAGTGAACCGATAATAAATAATAGCGTACCAAAAATAAAAATCGGTTTTCTTCCAACTTTATCTGCAAGCTTCCCATAGATGGGTGTCAACATGGCATTCGTCAATAAATAAATCGAAAACACCCAGTTCATCATTTCCATGCCGTGCAGTGAACCAACGATCGTTGGCATTGCAGTCGTAACGATTGTCCCCTCAATCGCCGTCATAAATGTAGCGATGAACACGCAGATCGTTACGACTTTCACGTTTGTTTTTCTTTCCATTCTCAAGCCCACTCCTTATCGTAACTTCCGT
Organism: Enterococcus sp. 1001283B150225_161107_E12; assembly: GCF_015556925.1. Classification (NCBI taxonomy): domain Bacteria; kingdom Bacillati; phylum Bacillota; class Bacilli; order Lactobacillales; family Enterococcaceae; genus Enterococcus; species Enterococcus sp. 1001283B150225_161107_E12. The sequence continues at coordinate 83,843 of NZ_JADNNI010000014.1, forward strand.
TATTTAAATGGCATCATCTGCCTAATAAACTTCGACTCTGCTAAAAAAGCCAAAATACTCTAAAAGTAGCATAAGCTACTTTCGAATATCCCGGCTTACTGGTCTACATTTGATGTGCGTCACACGCAGCGAACACATTCAATTCAAACATAAATTATTTAGCTAAACTAGCTTTTAATGCATCTACTTTATCTGTTTTTTCCCATGGCAAGTCAACATCTGTACGTCCAAAATGACCATATGCAGCTGTTTGTTTATAGATTGGACGACGCAAATCAAGCATTTCGATGATTCCCGCAGGACGTAAGTCAAAGTTTTCTCTTACCGCAGCAATCAACGCTTCTTCTGGCACTTCTGCTGTTCCAAAGGTATTGATTGAGATCGAAACGGGTTGAGCGACACCGATTGCATAAGCCAATTGGACTTCTACTTTACGAGCAAGTCCTGCTGCTACGATATTTTTCGCAATGTAACGTGCCGCATAACTTGCTGAACGGTCAACTTTCGTTGCATCCTTACCAGAGAAAGCACCGCCGCCATGACGGGCATACCCACCATACGTATCAACAATGATTTTTCGTCCTGTCAATCCAGCATCTCCTTGAGGTCCGCCGATTACAAAACGTCCAGTAGGGTTAATATAATATTTTGTTTGTTCGTCCAGTAGTTCTGCTGGAATAACTTCTTTGATCACTTTTTCAATGACATCTTGACGAATCGTTGCGTTATCAACTGCATCATCATGTTGTGTCGAAATAACGATCGTATCGACTCTTTCTGGTTGTCCTTGGTCATTATATTCTACAGTGACTTGTGATTTTGCATCTGGGCGCAAATATGTTAATTCTTTTGATTTACGCAATTCAGCTAAACGACGTACTAAGCGATGACTTAAAGCAATTGGTAAAGGCATCAATTCTGGTGTTTCATCCACTGCAAAACCAAACATCAACCCTTGGTCACCAGCGCCGATTTCATCTAATAAATCTCTTTCTTTTTCGTCACGGATCTCAAGTGCTTCATCCACCCCTTGAGCGATATCTGGTGACTGCTCGTCAATTGCTGCCAATACTGCTACAGTATCACCATCAAAGCCGAATTTTGCACGAGTATAACCAATTTCTTTGACTGTCTCACGTACCACTTTTTGGATATCCACATATGCTGTCGTAGAGATTTCGCCAAATACTAAAACTAACCCCGTTGTTACAGACGTCTCACAAGCTACTCTTGCATTTGGATCTTGTTCTAGGATCGCATCTAAAATCGCATCACTGATTTGATCAGCGACCTTATCCGGATGTCCTTCTGAAACAGATTCTGATGTAAATAAATGTCTTTCTACCATAATTATGATTCCCCCTAGTTAAATTCGGTTACAAGGCATCTCCGTTCGTACGGATCCTCTCGGGAACTTGCAACGAGTCAAGTATAGCAGATAAACAGATTTTACGCTCGTTTTTTTGTTACTTTTTAGAAAAAAGAGAAAGTTGTAAAAATGATAAGGAAACGAATTTTTTAGAATAAATAAATAGAAGGAGTTCGTGTGTTTTAGTTCGTAAAATCAGTTATTGAACGTATTTAATTGGCTCTTTTTCTATTGCCTTTTTAGTTCATTTATTGCTGGCTTTCTGGCTAGATCTTTACTTGTTACTTTTGCCTGATGTTTGACTTGAGAAAGCATATAAGAGAATCGATTTTCTCGTGAGGAACAAATAGCAACTTCTTCCGAAGCAGTTGCCAGTGTGTGAACAGCTTGCCTACTGGTATTATGCCAAGGTAAGGGAATCCATTGTTTACTTATTTGATTTGAGTGATTAAATTTTTCAATTCTGTTGCGGTGATTGATTTCTTTCTGAATTTCTATTGTTTTTTCCTGAAGAAAATCAATCGAAGAATCGATTATTTCTTTTGCTATTGGTATCTGGGTATAGGTGTTTCGATCTGTTATGAGACTTATTTCATGTCTAATACTTAGAAGTGCGCGATGCAAGTCCGACAAATCAACTTCACTGATCTCACGTTGATATAATGTCCCCGGTGCCTCTGCTACTTTTAAGATTTTTTCTGTTATTTGTTCGTCGACTGTTGGTGGAATACTGCCACCTCTATTCAAGATTACCTTTATATAAGGATCTTCTCTGTATAATGAACGGATATTTCGATACCATTCATCTTTACTAAGACTACTACCCGATTGTTGCACATGCGCATATATCGAATTTCTAAATCGACAATAACCAAAAACATAATCAAAGTTTTTATTCCATTCCCGATTGTGTTCCTTCATTGCATGAAGAAATCTTTTCTGCATCTCAAAAGTTGCGTTCTTATGCTTACTATTCCACGTTGGTGTTATTTTAGAGCAATCAACTAATTCAAATAGGCAATCATTACAATTGAACAAAATCAATCTTAAAGATGTTTCGATTCCACTTACTCCATAATTATTAGTCGTTGGCGGTTCCAATTTTATGGCAGGAATCTTTTTGAAATGGTGAGAAAGAGCTTCGATTTTTATTAATGTTCCATATGGATGGAAATTTAATAACTCCCGTGCAGAAAATAAAATATTACTCAATTCTTCAGCTTTAGTAGCTGATACCATCACATAAGATACAGCCCCCGCACCAATCTCTTTTTTCTTATCTACTTGCATCACCAGAAACTGGTCATCCTTTTTATAGACAGTTAACCCACAGACATGTCCAGCTTGGTCAGAAGCTAACGTAGAATAACTCGTCGGAAAAAGCATAAAATCTGTCGGATCATTATTTCTCAAATTCTCTAAAACAATTTTTAACTTCTCCATTCGGTCAAAACGATACAACGCAATCGTTCGTTCCAATGACTGAATGATAGATAGTTGCCTTTTTTTATCAATAAAAAAGCCATCTTTGTCATTTTTGAGCATTTTTATGTAAGTTGAAAATAATAATATGTAATTTTCCGGTCTGACAAAATAATCCTTGTTACTCTTTAGCGACAAAGTTAATGCTAACATATCCATTCTTCTTGCAAATTCATATAACTGTTTTGTTACTCCAATCTCTGATGATAAAAAATAGGCGCTAGTCCTTGGTATCCACTTCTCTGCAAACTGAACCAACCACCCTTTATCACTTAGCAATCCCCATTCTTTTTTTCTTAATTCTGTTCGTCTCTTTATTTCTGCGTAGTTTTCTTGAAAACGCTCGTCAATCCTTAAAAGTAGATGTTCATTCATTTTTTTAGCTACTGGAATTTTTATGAATGCTAATCGTTCTTTGATGATGGATCGTAAACATCCATCAAATTTGAGCATGAGCACTAACTTATCATCAGCAACCTCCTTAATATCCTCTTCATAAAGTTCACTTAATGATTCTACTGCTCGATCAAGTCTTTTGATTAATTTCGCTTCATTTAGAATTGGAAGATCTCCATTACCATTTTGTATAGCGAGGATATAAGGATCCAATTTAAAAACCGTTTCAATAAGCTTATACCAAATTTTTTCTTGTCTGTGGTGATGGATGATCGTAGTTTCTATAGCATACCCTTTTCGGTATAAATAATAGCCAAAGATATAATCAAACTGAGCATTCCATTTTTTGTTTTTTCCTTTGACTACTTTAAGAAACCTTTCGCGCATTTCTACTGTTGGATTTGGATGAACTAAGTTCCATGTCGGTGTCACTCTCTCATTTATATCAATCGAAAATATATCTCTTTGGCAGTGATACAAGGCTAATTTTAACGTAGCCTCTAATTCCAGAATCACACAATTCCCTGTCATCTGTTCTTTCATTTGTATTGTTGGAATAGATTGAAATGCTGCTGAAATTGCTTCGATATCTTTAAATATATCAAAAGGTTTGTGTCCGTAATGATCTCGATTAACAAAGAGTATTTTACTTAAGTGCTCGATCTTCGTTAGCGGTATCTGGGTATAGGAAACAACGGTCTGTTTAAAGTATCTTTGTTTGTCTACTTGGATCGCCAATAAATGATTGTTTTTCCGATAGAAGATCAAGCCACATAGATGAGCAGATAGATTATGCTCAAACACAGAAAAAGTAGCCGGGAAAATTAGAAAGTCTGTGGGGTCATCACTTCTCAAGTTTAGTAATAATTCTTGTATCTTCATGGGTTTCTTGATCTCGAAAATCTGTTTCGAGTATTTTAATGATTCAATAATGTGTGCCTTTCGTTCCTTATCAATGAAAAAGGCATCTTGATCATTTTGGATCATTTTTTCATACAGTGCAAAAATCATTTCTAGTCCGTCATAAAAGCGATCATTTTCTTTCAAAGACAGATTCATGGCAAGTATATCAATTCTTTTCTTAAAATCATTTATTTCCATTCGTTCTTTTTTCGATTGTTTTTTCATTATTCATAGTTACCTCCAAAATAAATAATTTTAGTTTTTGTTGCAACATTCATCGTATGACTAACAAAATATGACACATTTTATAGCCCATTTTGGGCTTTTAAAAAGAGAACGGATGGACAAATACCTTGCATATCATGGTAGGAATTTAAATCTATCCTTTCTCGTATGTATTTCTTTATATGCTCACTTGATATATCAGTTGTAATCAGCAATCTATGCTCTTCGAATGAATCAAAACTCTTGTATCTTTTTTAGTGCCAAGCTTAAAGCGAACTTAGCTGATTTTTTATCCATTCATTTCCATAGTTATTGTTTTCGATCCTCTCATCACTTTCCATTAAAATAAATAACGCAAAATCACTTTTCTTGTCTATGATTCTTCTTGTTTGTTGCTTCTCTTACTAGATTATTGCTTACATAACCAGATAAATTTTTTGCTCGATCACATAGTTCCGAAAAGTGCCCTTTTAGAGTATCACCAAAATTTGTACTTCTCGCTAGCAAATTAGGTGAGGTACGAGAGCTGTGTGCAACTGGACTTGATGTTTCTGTAATTGGCATAGTGGTAGAGCGATAGATTGGTTCTTCCTTTTGTTTCTTTTGTGCGAGATCTACACGGCGCTGATACTCTCTTTGCAATCTGTCGTTCTTTATTTCGGTACAATAAACCATGTGTTCAGACATTTCTTTGGCTACCGGAATTTTGATAAATGGGATTCGTTGTTTTATAAAACCTTGCACATACGCGTTAATTTGAATTTCTTGCTGGATCTTAGATGTCTCCATTACTCTCAGGACATTCTCAGGTACCGATCCCATTGTTTCAACCATTTTCTTCACTTTTTTTCTTAGTTGTTCATCAAAGATCGTTGGAATCTGCCCCCCGCTGTTTACCATTTCTTGAATATAAGGATCATGCTGAAAAAGATATCGGATATTCTTAAGAAGGGCTTGTTTTTGATCAATTCCTGAATGTTCCATTTTTTTACATATATTTTTAAAATAAAAATAATAGTCGTAGATATATCGCAAATTCTTATTCCAATTTCCATTAATTCCTTGAACTGCCAAAAGAAATCTCTCTTTCATTGTTAAAGTTGTTCCAAGATCTTCCATCCACCAATTTTGGTGTCTCTGAGGCCTTGCTGAAATAGGCTCATTCAACTTGCCCCATTTTGGTGTTACCTTCTCCTGGTCATTCAAACGAAATATATCTTTTTTACAATTAAACAGGATAGTTCTCAACGATGCTTCTATTTCACTAATGACGGAATTATCAATGGTTTGCTCTTTGAGTTGTATTGCTCGAATCGGGCGAAACTCATGTGATAATCCTTCAATTTTTTTAAGTATATCGTATGGTTTTTCATTTGAAAAATGACGTTCTGAAAAAAGCAATTGACTTAGCGCTTTTGCCTTTTCAAAAGGAACTTTCACATATGATACCGCACCTGTACGATAGGACTGTTCTTTATCCACTTTCATCACAATAAAATTATTTTCTTTTTTGTAAATCGTCAGACCGCAAACATGCCCAAAATACTTCTGTGGATGATCAGTGGAAAAAGCTACCGGAATAAGCATAAAATCGGTAGGGTCATAATTCTTCAGTTTTTCGAAAATAGTTTGGAGACTTTCTGCGCCATCCATGCGATACAACTGTATTGTTCTATTTAACGAATGGACAATATTCATTGTTTGTATTCGATCAACAAAAAAATTATTATAATCAGTTTTGATCATCTTCGCATAGATTGAAAATAGTAATTCGTAACTTTCCGGTGAAACAAATGATTGATCATTCGGTTTCAACGATAATGACATAGCTAGCATGTCCACTCGTTTTGCAAATTCTTGTCTTTGCTCCATTGTCTCTTGGTTCGGAGTGATATAATCCATGATACTAGTTGGTACTACTTTGGAGACAAACTGCGTGATTCTACTGCTTTCATCCAGTTTTCTTCTTATTGTCATACGACGCTTTAATTCACCCTCTATTTCTTCAGAGCGAACTTCCATTTTTGAAAGACAAAGTTGGGTCATCTCCTTAGCGATCGGAAGTCTGATTAGAGGTAATCGTTCTCTATAAACGCTAATGATTTCGCGATTCTTATGAAGCCCATTTACTAACTCATTAAATGGTAAATCGATGACCTCTCCCCCATCTAATTGGTCTAATGTATCTAATACATCTACTGCGGACATTTCCATTCTGTTTCTTAGATAAGATAGTTCCGTGCTAACAGTCCTTGAAATATCACCGTTGCTTTTACGCAATGCTACTATATAGGGATCTTCTACAAATAGAAATTCAACGATGTTCGGCCACGGTGGATAAAAACTCTCTGTTGCTACGACAGAATTTTCAATCAATCGATTTTTCTTATATAAAAAATAATCAAAAACATAGTCAAACTGTTCGTTCCATTCTTGTTTCTTACCTTTGACCGCTTCAAGAAATCTTTTTTTCATTTCAATATTCGGATCAGGATGTTTCATGTTCCATGTTGGGAGCGGTTGTATAGTGGACTCAATAAAAAATTCATTTGTGCGACAATTGGACAAAATGATCCTCAAAGCACTCTCTACTTTACTGATCCAATGATCATTGAACGCTATAATTTCTTTTTTATCAACGGGCGTAGACGTAACTTGGTATTGGTCTGAAATTCCTCTGATTTCATCCACTATATTGGGTACTTCTGAATCAATTGACCCAATAGCATTCCGATCAAAGGTGATAATTTCACACAAACTAACTACGTCCATTAAAGGTATCCAAAAATAATCCTGTTGTCTTAGCTCATCCAGTTGTCCATTCTCTACCTGCGTCACAACTAAATAATCTTCTCTTTTATAGATTGTTAAGGTACTTAACTGAGGCATCATATATTCGCTAATCGGACTCTTAAGAGGAATAGGAAATATCATAAAATCAGTTGGATCATTATCCCTCATATTTTCCAACAATTTTTTCAGGTTCTCTCTATTTTCAATGCTACAGAATTCTTTTGATCGTTGTAATGATTCAAGTACTCTCGCCCGTTGCCCTTTCTCAGTGAAAAATTCATCAGGATCATTCTTGATCATGCTGATATACGTTGAAAAAACCAATTCATACATTCCTAATGATGAACGAAAGTTTTCCGACATTGTATCCAGTGATAGTGCTAAAGCTAGCATATCTAGTCTTTTAATAAATTCATCTTCCGTGTCCATATCATTCTCTCCTCCTAGGTAGTGATTTTGGATTTCCCATACCATATTACGAACTTATCGTTATCCGTCAATTTATTAAGTAAGTTCACAACTAAAAGAACTCTATTGTTTGACTTATTAAAACCACAATTTATATTTTTCAAGATCCATCAGTTACTTTGTCAATGTATTCTGCACTTTACATTTGACTTGTTTACTGACTAAACGCTGATTTTTATCTTTTGACACCTGTTTTACTTGATCAATCATTGAAATAAAACGATTCGACACAGATACCATAGTCCCTGTTGTTCTTTGAGAAGTAGGTGATGATAGTGGAGGGCTTTGAACGCTAGCAGGAGGGGATATTATTGGCAGACGTTCCATCATTTGGCAGGTAGATTCTTTTGGTTCAATGCCGATACGTCGATTGATTTCCTTCTTTATTTCTATATTCTTTATCATTATGCGAGCAATATAGTAGTCTAACATTTCTTTTGCCACAGGGATTTTGAGAAAGGAGAGTCTTCCTTTTAATAATTCTAGTTCATAGGTATTCTCTCGAATTTCTTTGTATAGGTCAGATAACCCGACTGCTTTGATTTCTCTGTTCAACAATATACCTGCTTTTCCTACGAGTTCTATCATTTTCTCTTTTAAAGATACATCAAAGTCAGCTGGGATCATTCCCCCGCTATTCAGTATTTCTACAATGTAAAGATCATTAGAATATAAATGACGTATGGTTGTATACCAATAATCTTTATTTATAGATAATTGTGCTTCTCCCCATTTTATCGATTGTTTTTTTCGATAAAGATAATAACCCAATACATAATCAAAATGTTGATTCCATTCTTGATCTGTTCCTTTCATTGCCTCAACAAATCGTACCTTCATCTCTATGGTTGCTGAATCTTGACTATCTCTTCCCCATTTTGGAGTGATTCGATCACACGTTTGTAAAGCAAAGAGATCCTTTTTACAGTGGAATAAAATCAATCTCAAAGTAGCTTCGATTTCAATAATTCCACAATTACCAGTAGTTTGATGGGCTAATTTTATCGATGGGATCGCTTTAAATTTATGAGAAATAGCTTCGATTTTTCTTAAGATACCATATGGCTTAAAATCAAAAAATTCTCGTGCAGAGAAGATAATTTGACTTAACTCCTGAATATTTTTTAACGGTGCTTTAACATAAGAGACTGCACCTGATTCAAAAAAAGACTCTTTATCTACTTGCATAATCGTAAATTCATTGTCTCTTTTATATATGGTCAATCCACAAATATGTCCGCCTTCTTTTGGATCTAACATATGAAAATAAGCTGGAAACAGTACAAAGTCCGTTGGATCATTATTTCTTAAATTCCCAAAAATATTATGTAAGTCTTCTATGTTTGTTAGTTTATAAATCTCTTTCGTTCGTTGTAAGGACTGTATAATATGTGGTTGCCGTTGCTTATCAATAAAAAAATCTTCTTGGTCATTTTTGATCATTTTAATGTAGGTCGAAAATAATAGATCATAAATTCCTGGGAAACAAATGATATCATCATTGGATTTTAACGATAACGTTAAAGCCAACATATCTATGTTTCGTGAAAAAACATATTTTTTCTGTTGTTTCATTATTTCTGTTTGAACAAAACTACTATCATTTGTTGATACTACGTTTGTTCCTAGCTGAACTAAACTATAACTATTACTTTCCAGAGTTAGTTCTTCTGGTTGATTCTTTATGATACGTCGTTTCATTTCTTTATTTATTTCTTGGTATCGCTCTTGTAGTCTTGAAAGGAAACGTTGATTCATTTCTTTTGCTATAGGGTTCTTGATCATAGTCAACCGATCTTCATAGATAGTGATCATTATTCCATCATGATAGAGTGTATTCATCAATTCAATCGAACTGACTAATGGGAGTTCTCTATCATACAGTACATTTAATGGTTTGACGGTTAAGACAAGATTTTTTTGCAATAGCTCCTCATCTATATCTAAAATCTTTCCATCGCTATTCATCAATGCAAGGATATAAGGATCCCTATTAAAACTTTTTTTGATACTGTCCCGCCACTCATTTTGTTTATTACTAGGTAAAATTGCCTTGATTCCAATATTTCCAGTTTGATACAAATAATAGTCAAAAATGTAGTCAAATTGGTCATTCCAGATGTGATTGTCCGTTTTTATCGCTGCAAGAAGACTTTCACGTATTTGTATAGTCAGCTGAATATTAGCCCCATGCCAGAGTGACTTTATCCTATCAGTAGTATTTACCGAAAAAATGTCTGCTATATAGTGGAACACTAGTATTTTAAAGATATCTTCTAAGGCACTGACCGGATTGTCCATTCCTTTTTTTACTATACTATTTAAAACAGGAATTTCCTGAAACCCAGCTGAAATTGACTTGATCCCATGGAATAAAGAGAAGTCTTCTGAATTTTGCACATTCAACTTCAAAAAAAATAGTTCACTTAAACAAGGTGCTTTTGTTAGTGGAATCCTAGCATATGACACCTGTCCTACACCAAATTTCTCTTTTCTATCTACTTGAACAACAAACAAATCATTTTCCCTTTTATAAACGATCCAGCCACAATAATGTTGTAAATTATTTCCATCTTTATCTAGATTATTCAAATTTTGGAAAAGCATGAAGTCTGTTGGATCATCATTGGTCATTTTTTCAATGATTTTCTGTAGAAAACTTGGATGATCACTGCTATAAAAATCCATAGATCTTTTCAGTGAATCAATCACTTTTGACTGGTTTTCTATATCAATAAAGGATTGATCATCATCATTTTCTAGCATTTTTATGTACGTTGAATACAGTGAACTATAAAAATCTGGTGAAGCAACTCTTTGATTATTTTCCTTTAACGAAAGTGCTAATGTTAATATCTGTAGTTTTTGGAGAAATTCATTTTTATTGTTTTCTTTCATCATTTTTTCGGTATTCATATTTTCCTTTGCCAAAATTCTGTAAATAGTTCTACCCAATTTTAAAAGTTATCAGATCAATGTTTATTTTCTGTTTCTACATTTCCGATTCTACGGCCGCTGACTACTCTCATTTGGTTCAATACGAGACGTCTATTCAGATAAAACAAATTCGATACACCTACTTTTTTGTTTGATGAATGCTCGTATAACCGACACTGTAACTAAATCCAGACTAAGATCGTCATCTCTATTCGCTGTATGTCCAGCATTGTCACATTGATAGGTACAACAGGTTTCAATCATTCGGGATATGATTTGAAGCTAGGGTAGAGTCGCTTCTGCTTCTATGGATACAACGCCATTATCTTCAAGCTTCATTTCAGTTGACGGTTAATAGGGGGATAGTGCGGACGAAAATTGGTTTGTTTTCGATGTATCTATCGAATCTTCTTTTCTAATTTATAGATATTACTTGTTTTGACTAAACAGGTTCCCTCCCTACTCATCGTATCTTTTTACTTGCATTTACTTTCTTATTTGAGCGCTGACTTTCAAGTTCCGAGTCTCCTTTTGCTTGATAATTTTTGTACCAATTTGTTCCTAAGGAATGAAAAAATCTTCTGACCTACAAGGTAGCCTATTTATTTCTTTTTTAAAACCAGCAACATTTCTATGGTTTTCTGTTGCTTCTTCTCCTACCATATAATCCTTCTAACTAAATTTTTCTATCATCTAGTTTAAAATTTATAGATTTATGACGTCATATTTCGTACATTCTAACTAATTATAGTATAGTGACTACTCCTATAAAAATTACCCATTTATTTTAAAATCACGAAAAAAATACTCTCCCATAACATCAGCAAATTGATAGGTTGAAGAAAATAGTAGATTTATATGATGAGAATAATCATTTTCTCAGCTCTACAGCCAAAAGATGATACAGGCTCTGATGATACAGTCTCTATAATGAAGTAAACTGATAAAAACAAAGCTGCTCAAGAAAGGATATCTCCATGGATGAACCTACAAAAATTACTTAGTTTAACAGACAAAAAAATCATTTTCCAAAGAATTGGCTTTCTGAAAAAAAGAAGGTAGACCTTCTCCTACATGATTCATGTAGGGTTAGATAATCAACCAACAGTGGGTTATATGAGATGTAGGATGAAAGTGATCAAATATAGAAAGGGAATCAAAAATACCTTCTAAATACCTTATAGTAACGGGACATTGGAAGGAACAATAATATTAAGGTCAGCAAACGAGTGACTGATAGATACCGCCATTCCTTCCATTTTTTTACCGTATTGACTTGATCCAGGGCTAGGTTTTTCGGCTCTATAATTTATGGGACTGATGAATCAAAATTGATTCTTCAGTCCCATTTTCATTTTAGGTATTAAAAAACATA
>NZ_JADNNI010000015.1:0-6704 GCF_015556925.1 Enterococcus sp. 1001283B150225_161107_E12
TGTGTTCCTTAAATTCAAAAATATGCAAAAAAAGTGGGACGATAATCAGCTTTTCTTCTGATTATTGTCCCACTCTCTTTTTGTATTTATTTACGTTTTTTTCCGCCAAACGCATCTTTTACTTTATCAAAAAAACCATCTTCTTGTTGCTCTTGAACATGCATGCCGCCTGCTTTAGCAAATGCGCGTAAAGCTTCACGCTGTTCTTCATTGAGGTTTTTAGGTGTAATCAATTTCACACGCACATGTTGGTCCCCTGTAGACCCACCACGTAAACGTGGCGCTCCTTTACCACGTAAACGGAAGTTCGTTCCCGTTTGCGTACCAGCAGGGATTTTCAATTTGACATCCCCATGAACGGTTGGCACTTGTACTTCATCACCCAGCGCTGCTTGCACGAAGCTTAATGGTAACTCATAATAGATCTCAGAACCATCGCGATCGAAGATATCACTTTCTTCTACTCGGAAGACCACATATAGATCTCCGAATGGACCACCATTCTCGCCTGCTTCACCTTGTCCTGCTAAGCGCATTTGTTGTCCTTCTTCCACACCGGCTGGTACATTCACTTTGACCGTATGTGCTTTCTTCTCATGACCAGAGCCATGACAAGTCGGACATGGTTCTTTGATTTCTTTCCCAGTGCCTCGACATACATCACAAGTTTGACGGCTCATCACACGACCAAGTGGTGTTTGACGTTCCACATTGATCGTTCCAGAACCATGACATTTATGACAAGTCGTCGGTTGTGTTCCTGGTTTTGCACCATTTCCGCTACACGTGTGACAAATTTCTTCACGATTGTATTTGATTTCTTTTTCTACCCCAAAGATTGCTTCTTCGAAGGATAAATTGACTGTATATTGTAGATCTGATCCTTGACGAGGGGCATTTGGATCAACAGATCTTCCACCACCGCCAAAAAACGAATCAAAAATATCTTCAAATCCACCAAAGCCAGCTCCACCACCGGAGAAGCCGCCAAAGCCACCAAAGCCGCCGCCACCAGCGCCATAATTAGGATCAGTTCCGGCATGTCCGTATTGATCGTAAGCCGCACGTTTTTGTGGATCACTTAAAATCTCATAAGCCTCGGAAACTTCTTTGAATTTTTCATCAGCATCAGGCTCTTTATTGATATCTGGATGGTATTTCTTTGATAACTTTCGATAAGCTTTTTTTATTTCGTCTTCTGAAGCTCCCTTTGACAGCCCCAAGACTTCGTAATAATCACGTTTTGTTGCCATAGGCTTTCCTCCTATTGGTTCTCTTCATTTCCACGTCGTTTGTTATCATATCACACTTTGATCGAAACAAAAACCGGAAATTTCGAAGTATCGACTAAAGAAGAAAAAATCGATCATTGATTTCTATGGCACAAAGAAAAGATAACATTTCTCTTCTTGATCCAAAGAAAAATCATAACTGATGACTTGTTACTTTACTCTAGTGATGCTTCTAAACTGCATAAAATAAAGTGATACAAGATTATTCCCTCGGAAATAAGCCGAAGAATCGCGAAAATATGAGAAGCTATTTTCGAATTCTTCGGCTTATTCTAAAGCGGGACTTGATCTCTTTAAGTGAAACTAAATGAACTGATTATTTTTTGTCGTCATCGACTTCTTCAAAATCAGCATCTACGACATCATCCGCTCCGCCTTGGGCAGCTTCAGGATTTTCTTGAGCTTGTTGTTGTGCCGCTTGTTCATATAATTTAACTGTCAAGTTTTGCACGATTTCGTTCAACGCATCACGTTTTGTTTTCATTTCTTCGATGTTGTTTGCTTCTACTGCAGCTTTCAACTCGTCACGAGCTGCCTCAGCTTTTTTCACTTCTTCTTCGTCAACTTTACCTTCTAATTCTTTCAAGGTTTTATCAACTGAGAATAGCAACGCATCGACATCATTACGTAGATCAACTTCTTCTTTACGTGCTTTATCTGCTTCTGCATTAGATTCAGCATCTTTCACCATACGTTCGATTTCTTCGTCTGTTAGACCTGAAGAAGATTTGATCGTGATTTTTTGTTCTTTTTGTGTACCTAGATCTTTGGCAGATACATTTACGATACCATTTTTATCAATATCGAATGTTACTTCGATTTGAGGGATACCGCGTGGTGCAGCTGGAATGTCTGTCAATTGGAAGCGACCTAATGTTTTATTGTCCGCAGCCATTGGACGTTCCCCTTGTAATACATGGATATCTACAGCAGGTTGGTTATCCGCAGCTGTTGAGAATACTTGTGATTTACTTGTTGGGATTGTTGTATTACGATCGATCAATTTTGTAAATACGCCACCCATCGTTTCGATACCCAATGATAATGGAGTTACGTCTAGTAAAACAACGTCTTTTACATCACCAGTGATCACGCCACCTTGGATTGCTGCACCCATCGCTACAACTTCATCTGGGTTTACTGATTTGTTTGGTTCTTTTCCTGTTTCTTTTCTTACAGCTTCAACAACCGCAGGAATACGAGTTGAACCACCGACTAAAATCACTTCATCGATTTCTGATTGTGACAAACCAGCATCTTTCAATGCTTGACGTACAGGAACTTTCGTACGTTCCACTAAGTCAGCTGTCAATTCATCAAATTTTGCACGAGTCAATGTCATTTCTAAGTGCAATGGACCAGCATCACCAGCTGTGATAAATGGCAAGCTGATTTGAGTGCTTGAAACACCTGAAAGGTCTTTTTTCGCTTTTTCAGCAGCGTCTTTCAAACGTTGTAAAGCCATTTTATCTTGACCTAAGTCAATGCCATTTTCTTTTTTGAATTCAGCAACCATATGATCAATGATTTTGTTATCAAAGTCATCTCCACCTAAATGGTTGTCTCCAGCAGTAGATAATACGTCGAATACGCCATCGCCTAATTCAAGGATCGATACGTCGAATGTACCACCACCAAGGTCAAATACTAAGATTTTTTCATCGCGATCTGTTTTGTCTAAACCATAAGCTAGTGCTGCCGCAGTCGGTTCATTGACGATACGCTCTACTTCTAAACCTGCAATCTTACCAGCATCTTTAGTTGCTTGACGTTGTGCATCATTGAAGTATGCAGGAACAGTGATAACTGCTTTTTCTACTTTTTCGCCTAAATAATCTTCTGCGAATCCTTTGATGTATTGTAAGATCATTGCAGAGATTTCTTGTGGTGTATATGATTTACCTTCAACATCCACTTTATAACCAGCTTCACCAATATGGCGTTTGATGGAAGAAATCGTATTAGGGTTTGTTACTGCTTGACGTTTTGCGACTTCCCCTACTTGGATCTCACCATTTTTAAATGACACAACAGAAGGTGTTGTACGGTTTCCTTCTGGATTTGCAATGATTTTTGCTTCATTTCCTTCTAATACAGCTACTGCTGAGTTTGTAGTACCTAAGTCAATTCCGATAATTTTACTCATAATCAACGTCTCCTTATCTTATTACTAAGTTGTTGTTTCTATTCCATCATGACTTTATTGCGCAACGATAACCATTGTCGGTCTCAATACGCGGTCATGTAATTTATAGCCTTCTTGTAACACTTCAACGATCGTATCAGCAGGTAATTCATCTGTTGCTGGTACCGTCTGAACTGCTTGATGCAATGTCGGATCAAAAGGTTCACCTTTTGCAGGGATTTTTTCGATTCCCTCTTCCTTCAATGCATGTTTCAAACTTTCAAGAACCATCTCGACACCTTTTTTCAAACTTGCACCTTGCTCATCAGATACTTCTGTTGCTAAAGCACGTTCTAAGTTGTCGATCGAAGGTAATAATTTTTTGGCTAAATCTTGTGAACGATATTTTTGCAATTGCTCTCGTTCGTTTTTACCACGATTTGCCATATTAGCGATTTCTGCTCTCGCACGCAAAAACTTGTCTTCCATTTCATCAAATTCAGCTTGGAGATTTGCAAGTTCGTTTGCTTCTTCTTCCACTTCTGAAACTTCCACTTCTTCCGTTTCTGGATCTAGCTGCGTATCATTCAATTCCTGATCTAATTCTTCATGGTTTTCTTTCATGATGCAGTCTTCCTTTCATTATTCAGTCAGATGCTTGATCGCTCAAATCGAAAAAACGATCAGTCACTTTTGTGATTGTTCAAAAATCCGAGCGATCAAGTGTGCGATAATAATCAGCGAGTTTGTGCGCCAATTCTTTTCGATAGACATCGACAAGGCCTAACATTTTGGAATATGGCATACTAGTTGGTCCTAGCAATGCGATGGTTCCACGTCCATGGCCGACGATTTCATAACTCGCTTGGATCATACTCATATTTTGCAATAGGTCATTGCCTATTTCCGAACCGATTTTGATATGTATCTTGCTATCCATCGGTACGATCATCTGTGTCAGTTCATAGGAATCTGTCATAAATGAAAACATTGACTTGAACTGATCCACATCTTGCAACGGTTCATAATCCAATAAGTTCATTTGGCCACTCACATAAACTTTATCCTCAAACGCATGACTCAAAACCGTATCAAAGAGACTAGACATCCCTTCCGTTGTTTGAAAATATTTATGCAAGATCATCGGGATCTCCGTGCGTAATTTGTTGTATACCGTCACTAACGGATCTCCTACCAAACGGTCATTGACAATACGAACCATTTTTTCTAAGTCCTGACTACCTAAGTTTTCAGGAAGAGTAAAAACCTGACTTTCAACGTTCCCATTGTCAGTCACAACGATCGCAATGACCTGACGACTATTCAATGGCACGATGCGAAAACCGGTCAAACGGCGATCTTTAATCTCGGGTCCTAACGAAAAAGTAGTGTAACTAGTCAACTCAGATAAAATCTCAGCTGATTGTTTGATGATTTCGTTGATTTCATGGAATTCCTTGTTTAAAGACTGTCGAATTTGGTGCAAATCATCATTTGCTACACGAGCAGGTCGTAACAGATGATCCACATAATAACGATAACCTAGCGCAGACGGTATACGTCCAGAAGAAGAATGTGTCTTTAAAAGTAGACCTTCATCCTCTAAAGCTTTCATATCATTACGGATCGTCGCTGGACTTGCCTCGACTCCTTCCGCCATTAACGTTTTGGAACCAACGGGCACCCCACTACTCGTATAGTTTTGGATGATCAGACGTAAAATATCACTTTGTCGCTGTGTTAACATCTTTCTCACCTCTCATTAGCACTCTTAGCTTCTAAGTGCTAACCCACTTATAAATATAGCAAGAAGACTAAAAAGTGTCAAGGAAAAGAACCCACTTTTTTAGCACTCTTACATCGAGAGTGCTAATCAATTGTCAACTTGCTTAAAATAGCGTCATATCAGGCATTTGATCATAAAAAACGTGATTAAAATCGTTTTTTTATTTCGTTGTTATAAAAAATTTAAACAATCATTCAGTCGTTTACCAAGTCCTTATCCAATAAAAAACGTTCGAAGACATTATTTCCCAAAAAAGTTCCTTTTTGTGTCAAATATACTCGGTCTTCTTCATTCACTAACAACTCTTCTGCTACTAACTCATCCAGGACAGATTGATACAACGATTCAATCGATCGACCATAACGCTGTAAAAAGTGTTGCTTCTCAATGCCCACCTTTTTTCTTAAACCAAGAAACATCTCTTCCTCGATTTGATTCTTACGAGATAACTCTTCACGTTCTAATACTGGTAGCTCACCTTCACGTAACGGACGCAAATAATGTTGGATCGGCCCTTTATTTCGATATCGCGTATGATCCAGATAGCCACTTGCTCCTGCGCCAAAACCGAAATAGTGATCATTATTCCAATACATCAAATTGTGTTGGGATTCATGACCAGCTAAACCAAAGTTACTGATCTCATATTGATGACGTTGATGTTTTTCCATCGCCGCAATCGTTTCTTCAAACATCCGTGTCTCCGTCTCTTGATCTGGCAACTGCAACCGACCTTGTCGAACCCAATTCATAAACATCGTTTTATTCTCTAAAATCAATGAATAAAGAGAATAATGAGGTAAGTCTAAGGCTAATGCCCGCTCCAAAGTATCAAGATAGCCTTCTAACGTCTGCCCAGGTAACGCATAGATCAAATCAATGCTGACATTTGAAAAATTTTCCGCCTCTAAAAATCGCATCGTTTCATAGACATCTTCCGCCGTATGTTTTCGACCAATTTTCTTTAATAAGCGATTATCAAAGGTCTGAACCCCCATCGATAAACGATTGACCCCATAATTCTTCATTACTTGTAGCTTTTCCCTGGTCAAATCACCAGGATTCGCTTCCACTGTAAACTCTTTTCCTTCATTAAAAGGTAAGATCTCTCTGGCACCAGACAATAGTCGATCGAGCTGCTTAGCCGATAAAGAAGTCGGCGTTCCACCACCAACATACAGTGTCTCCAATTCATTCACCGGACGACGCTCCATCATGATCGCCATTTCCTTTAGTAGCATTTCGACATACTCATCCACTGGTTGACCTTCTAGAAACACTTTATTGAAGTCACAGTAATAACAGATATGTTCACAAAATGGAATATGGATATAAGCAGAAACCTTATGTTCTGCGGATTTGTTTGTTTCTTTCATTGTTTTTTCTTTCTCCTTACGTCAAAAAGTCGTACCGCTTTTCGACCACTCTTATATACGCATACTAAACGTATTTAACAAACAAATCCACTAAAAAATCCAAGAATCGATTTCTTGGATGAGTT
>NZ_JADNNI010000015.1:6804-92992 GCF_015556925.1 Enterococcus sp. 1001283B150225_161107_E12
CTCTTATATACGCATACTAAACGTATTTAACAAACAAATCCACTAAAAAATCCAAGAATCGATTTCTTGGATGAGTTTTTCTTTAGTTGTATTGGAGACTTGGTTGTAAATTTCCAGTGTAGTTTTCATGTTGGCATGCCCTACACGTTCCATGATTGCCTTGATCGGCATACCTGCTTCGGCGAGTAGAGAGATATGGGTGTAGCGGAAGGTGTGGGAACTCAAATGTTTTTGGGAAGAAGGATCTTTGGTCTTCATGATAGCTTGAATGGATAGATTGCCTTGACCGTTTAAAAACTCATTTAACGAGTGATAGACAACTGGTGTGCCGTTTTGTGTTTGGAAAATAGTGTCTGTATTAACGAATTTTTTTGATGCTGGGATCGTTCGGATCGTTGAGTAGCCTTCTTTATTATAGTAGGTTTTCTGATACTCACCTTTTTGACGTCGCTTCATTTCTTTCTGGCGTGTTTGATTTACTAGGATTCGATTCTGAATAATTGCGATCGATCGCTGGTCTAAATCAACTTCTCTGACAGAAGAAAGAGTTTTAGGCGGATTCCGCACATACTCTTTCACCGTTCGACCAGCAGCTACTAGTCCTTCATCGATACGTAACTTACAATTCGTGAAATCTACCTTATCAACCGTCAATGCCCCTAATTCCCCTATTCTTAATCCATTACGGATTAGAAATTCTACTACATCTAAGTATAATTTGTTCATCTTATTGATTTCGTGATTCTGCTCATACTTCTCGTTGATTGCTTCTAATAATAGCTGGATCTCTTGTTTCTCTAAAAATTTTTTCTTTCGGTGTTGTAGTGATTTTCTTTTTCGATCCGCAGGAATTTTTAGTTCAATTTTCTTTAATTCAAATTGGATCAGATCATGTCGGTAGCCATAGACTAAAATCTGCTTTAACAAAGAACGAATTTTTTCCAACGTCGCTTGTTCCAGATAATCTTTCTCCCTTTTCGTCCGTATCAATAAAATATCCGCCCATAGCCCTTCAATCAACATCGGAGTGATTTGTTTTAAAGGAGTCTGTCCATCGATAAAAGGTATCAGATACCGCTGCAATATTTGCTACTGATAATCGGCAGTCGTTTGACGAACCGTCGGCTCCCATGCCTTCAACCAAAGTACAACCAGTTCGCCAAACGTTTCACAGTACTCACCATTAGAAAACACCGTATACTTCTGAAATTCTTTTTCAATCGCTTCATGCAAATAGCGCAACGCTTGTCGCTCACTCTTGAATCCCTTTGCTTTCCAATTCACACTTTTCTTTCTCGTTTTCTCTTTAACTGGATCGTAGTATACCTGAAATGTCCGCAAATAGTTTTTCTTGTCAATCGTTGTATAGGTACTTCGCAAATACTGTTTATAATCTGAAGCCTTCAGAACATCCTCCTTTCCAAATAAAAAAGCACATAAGCAAAGGAATCAAAACCCTCGCTCATGTGCCTTCCATTTTAAAAATTTTATAAATCCTTCTAAATTGATCCAAACTAAGCGCTGCGTGGGATTAATGACATACTGATAAAACTCTGGACTCTGCCGCATTTCTATCAACCATACGTTTAGCGTGCTTTTGGTTAAGCCTTCGAAGCGGTTGAGTATGCCTTGTTTGTTTAGCCAGATTTCCTTTCTAGAGAAGCCTCCCATGAAATTCCACCTTTCTAACTATTTTTAAAATAAACACTGAATAAAAAAACTACTTAATAAAAAATGCTCTAGCTTTTCTCGAACATTTTTATTAAGTAATTTATTCCTAAATTATTGGTGATAAATTAGCTTAGTTTTTCTATTATATAATCTTTAAATCCCTTTTGTATTAATTTTCTAGGGGCACTAATCTGTTCATCTTTTTTATAATCAGTTATTAATTTCTCTAATAGCATAATAGATTGATCTATCGTAGAATCCTCTACTATATTTAATAGATAGATTATATATAAATATTTTTGATGGTATCCTTCATATTTCAAATTACTATAGGCTTCTTCAATTTCATAATATTTATCAATCAACGTAATAATAGTTTCAAAATCTAATTTCTCAGCATTAAAGATTTCATTATAATATTTTTCAAATAGTGCTTTTTTCTGATTTGTTGCTCTATCAGGATATCCCATATTAGAATAAATTAATTGTGCTACTTTCTCCATAGATATACGCTGTTTGTAATTTTTTTTACTTTCTCCAAAATCACCTGACTTCCTCACATACAGTATGTCATTTGACTCCAAAAAAGCTCCTATTTGAATCTGCAAATTACTAATGGATTTTAAGTCAATAGAAGATATCGCATTTTGACTATTCGTGTATTCTGCTATATTATTAGTCAATTGTTTATCTGATTCCGTTTGGAATATTCTTACAAGTACCTCTGCATTAGCAATACTGTCTTCATCAAAATTCCGACGACTATATTCATAAATAGTTCTTAATGTTTGACCTCCATTAACTATTTGAAACCCATTTATAGTACATTCAAATTTTTTATTCCCATTTTTATATCCGGCTTCTATATTTTTAGCAGTCATTGTTAATCCATTGTTAAACATAAAAAAACTTTTAGGTTCGTTTTTAATAGTATCTATTATATTTTTATTAAACTTAGTATTTTCTCCCAAGTAACCACGAACATTATCAAATAGAAGACTCATTTCTAAATTTTGATTACTTAGTTTGGAGTAACTAACACCGGGGTCATTTCTTAACTCTTTATCAGTACAAGTTATTCTAATCAGATCAGCTAAAGGCAATTTAACTAGATAAGATTTTCGAGTAGATAATTCATCTACCTCATATGTCATGACAGAAGTACTATCTACTAAAAATTTTGCACTCATATCTTCAGGAAAATTTGAAATATAAGATACTATTTGATCTAATACTATTGTTTTAATTTGCATTCCATAACTCTCTTTAAACTGGTTAATTGTTGGATCTTCAACAGATAAAGGCACATTATCATTAGATACCATGTATAGTTCTATATCCCATGTATCATCAGAGTCTAAAACCTCAATTATTTTCATAATCTTCTTTTTTGTAATATTATCCAATCCATCAGTATTTTCTTCCTTAACATGAACTAAAAATTTTGTGACGTCTATCATATTAGACATAGACTGTCCTTTGTCATTATTAAATTTTTCTCTATATTTAAAATTAAATAGCTGAATAACACGCTCCTCTTCATCAATATTAACTGCATCTACACCTAAATCATTATTTCTATCTTTAAATACAATACTTCTAAATTCTGTATCAATAATCATGTCAATTAAATCATCGATTTCTTTAACTTTTGTAATACATTCTAATACCAATAAATAAAACCCTAGTCTTGGTTTAATTTTTTCTGGTTGCTCTTTTTCTAAATTTAAATATTCGTAATACTTTTTTGATCTCATTTTTACATTCTTAAAGTCATTTATAACAGCCATTTACAACAACCTTCCATTAACTTATTTTATTTATCTAACACATATTATTATAATATATATAAAAGATTAAAGTAATGATTTTTTGTTATTTTTATTTATTTTTTTAATACTCCTGCTTCAACGTATTATAAGTCATCTCCGCCACTTTTCCACCCTCTACTTTCGCCAACAACAAGATTCGGATCGGTGAACCATTCTGAATACAGTCTAATAAGACAGCGTACTCTTCTTTATCATTTTGATAAATAGCAGTTACTTTTCCTTCACTACCAAGACCATTACCAGTTTCAATATCGATACCGTTCATCTTGATACATTCCTCTGTCATCAAGTCTTTGAGATTTTCATTGCGGTGGTTAAGACTTTCGAAATTGGCGTAGGCTTCTCCATATTTTTGTAAGAGTTCTATATTGTCATTCTCTGTGTGTTTCTCTTCTGATTCTATCGTCTTAGTCGCTTCTTTTGATTCTGTCGTTCCACTGGTTTCTGCTTCTTCTGTTGATTGGATCGTGCTGAATCCTACAGCTTCCATCGATCTTACGCTGCTTGTTGTCGTAGGTGTTGTTGATTGACTTTCTTCTGGACTACAGCCAGTTAATAATACGATCCCTAGAAATAGCCCAAATAGATAATAGCGTTTCATTGATTGACCTGCTTTCTTTTATTTGATGGTACACGAATCATTTCTTTTGCATAAACGATTTATGAGAAGCGACCGGCTGAAAACTTGATCTTGTACTCTTTATTATTTAGTGATACGAGATAACCATCTTCAAACCGACGAACGGCAAATTCCTTTTTCTTACAACCAAATTTCTCACAAATTTGTTTCATTTGTCGTCGATTCAAGCCTGTTTGCAAAAACATGTAGTTCCCCCCTTATTTTTTTCTGATAATACTTGATACCCGAGTAAACTCTCTGCCCCATTGTCGCGAATATCTCGCACAAATTTGTCCTTGTCCGGCATTTTGTTCATACGTTGTAAATTTTCCATCGCCTTCAATACTTGCAATAATACCCGTATGTCCATATACGCCAGGAGAAAGTGCTTGTCCTGCATACCAATTGATGACATCTCCTGCTTTTAACTCCGAAGCTTTTGGATTGAAAATCACCTCCCAACCGTACGCTTTCCAGTCGTAATCACTGCCAATCGATTCTGCATACATAAAACCTGACCCCATCAATTGTGGACCGCCAAGCTTTTGTACATAGTAAGCTGTTAAGCCGTAACACTGACCACCTTTGATCATTTGACCCATCACGTCTTCCAAAATGTCAATTTTGCCACCACCAATATTGGCAGAACCATTTCCTAACGATCCCTCAAATAAGCGTTGATACCAATTGATCGCACTCGTCTTTCGTTTATTTTGTTCCAAAGGATCATCTTTTGTACCTGCACGTTCCCAGTACTTTAAAATATCAACGGCTAAGCCTTCCGTATCTGTACCGGTAGACATATTTTTTAAGAGCGTACTATCTGATCCATCATGGTACCAAGCAAAGTCCATTTGTATGGCGACTTCTTCCCATTTTCGTTTTTGTTCTTCTGCTCGATTCAATAAATTCACACGTCTACCTGAATCCCATTGTGCTAATCCTATTGCATATCCACCAATTGCTGGATTGTATGCCCAAATCGGATTAAAAGCGAGATCACTTTGGATTCTTGATGGAATCAAGCCACTTTCGTGTTCCATATTGCCAATCCATGCAGCCGCAAATTCTTTTGTTCCTCCTTGTTGCTGAACAAAATTGGCGACTTCCAACGCGACTTCTTCTTGTGGTGTCATTGGATCGAATGTCGAGGTATCACCGTTTTGACTGGAAGAAAAGACACCTAAAAATAAAAGAAAAGGTACTAAGAATACAAAACAGCTACCTATAACTAGATACGCCTTTTTTCTCATTTTTCGCCTCAATTCTAAAAAAAGAAGACTGATTTTTTCACCAGTCTTCTACCTCTTGTTGTGCTGATTGTTTTTCTTCATCGATCGAGAAAAATTGTTCTTCTGATTCTGTCCATCCGGTATGTTCCCATTGTTGATTAAGAGATACTTGATTCACTTGATTGACTGGATCATTTACAAGTAGTTCTGGATCATGTTTTTGATCGAAAAAGGCTTGCTCTTCTTTAGCAAATTGTAATTCATCAAAATTATCAACGGACACTTCTGTTGCAGCTTCTCCTATTTCTGCTACTTCCGTTACTAGTTCAGGTGCTTCAAAGTCTTGTTCAACTATATCTGATTCTGTTTCGATGGTTTGTTCCATTAGATCATCTCCAAGTTGTGATTCATCGAGAATCAATTCATCCGATTCAGTCAATGAATGATCAACTGTTGGATCTTCATCCTGTATTCCAGTTAGGACATCTTCCAATTCAAAATCATCGAACGCTTCTTCTTCCAACTCTTGGAAAGAAGCAGGACCATTTTCTAACTCACCTTCCAATGATTTACTCATTTCTTCCTCTAATTGAACATCATCGTACGTTGGTGCCTCTGTTTCTTCTGGATTCTCCGGTTGAAAGAATGATTCCATTCCTTGCTTCAATCCAGAAAAACGTGGATTTGGTTCGGTAAAATGTTCATTTCCTAAATTCATTGCTTTATCCTGACCAGACATGAGTGTTGAAGCACCTTGTAATGCCATTCCCATATTGCCTGTATAGCCACCAATACCAACTTGGGCTGCGGCAGTTGTTTTTTCGACTATATTTTCTGTTCCTTCTTTGACTTTCTCATTTACTTGCTTTTCAAAAGCCGGTTGCTGAATTTGTCCTTCAGAAAAGAAACTAATGATCCGGTAACGATTCTTCCAAAGATTCTTTAAAAAGATATATTTCACCAGAATCATTAAGACCATTGTTCCTAAAAGAACCATGCCATTTGATAAGACGTTTAAAAGACTTTCATTGATCTGTCCGATTATCCCTAAGAAGGCTTGATCGATTAGTCGATTGACCCAAAATAGGACAGCAATAAACACACCAAAAATGACTGGTAAAAATAAAATACCAATCAATGCTTTAAAGAATTTGAACATCAAGGTTTGACATCTTGGGAAAAAGGAAGCTAAGGCAAAAATTGGAAACACTAGTATCAGTAGGATCACAAGAATCTGAATGACCATCAGCATGATATTAATATAAATCACTGGAAAAGCTAGAATAAATAAATTGGCGATCCCTACCCAAATGGCAAAGCTTTTTTCCATCGTTTTTACACCATCTTGAGAAAAATAAGGATTCACTTTTTCAAGGGAACTAAGATACTCGTCTCTCTCTTTTATAAAATTCGTTCGATCTTCTTCCGATAGATTTGGTGATTCTAATAATTTCTTCTCATCTATCTTGTCCCCATTTGCCATCTTGCCATCCAATGAACCACTATTTACAAAATTAAATGTTTGTTGCACAGTCGCATCAAACATTGGACTTTGATAGACACCATTTCCTCCTTGATTTGAATCAGAAGAAGTATTCGCCCCTGCGATAAATTGTGATTGGATTACTTTTGTTACCTCGGTAACGGATTTGATAAGAAATGTAGAGGTATTGAAGTTCCCCTGTGCAGTCGGTACTTGTCCAAACCAACCAAAGAAAATGAATGCCACAAATAAATAATGTAGCAAGACCTTCATAAAATTTCGACGATTGGAGAAGAAGTTCGCTAAGAGGTAATAGGCACTAAAGATAACTGCTAAGCCCATTAAACTGCCTGCACCAAAGCCAGTACCGCCAAAATTATTGAGTATTCGTACCGACATATTAAAAACTTCGGTCTGTTTCGCAATGAAAAAATCCGATTGATTGACAATATTTTCGCAAAAGAGAAAGAAGGAAGCACACATTCTTAGAATAAAAAATGGAACGCCTACGAAGAACCAATTGACTACTTGCCAACCTTTGTCTAGTAAACCACCATCTACCATATAAGCATTGTAACTATCAATTAAATACTTCATGCCACTCTCCTTTACACCGCAAAACGATTTTCCATGACAGAAGCATCGGTATCATCCACTGTTTTGAATAATTCCAACCATTCTTCAAAAATCACATGGACCACGACTCGATTGATTTGCCCAAACATATCTTTCAATAAACATTGCCCTTGGACCATATTCGAGACCCACTTCATGTTTTGTTCATTATTTGGTAGATTCAAATAGTTGAGTATACCTTGACGATTTAGTTCTTCATCAAAACAGATGACCGAACCAAAACCAGTCCCATCGTCTTTATCATCCAGATCATTTACGGATTGTGTGATCAGTACTAAAAAGTTGTTGAACGATCGACCAATTCGTTTCATCGATTTCAAAATAGCTTTTCCTTCTGGAGACGACTGAAAAATCCAACTTTCATCAAAAAAAGTGACCGTTTCTTCTTTGGGATTGCGTGAACCAAATTTTGAACAAAAAGTACCTAGAGCAAACATTAACGTGACCGATAATCGTTTATTTTCATCCATCTGTTCATTCTTATCAGTCGGTAAATCTAAATCTTCAATTTCTAGAATCGTTACCTTTTTGTCAAAAGACAGTCCTGGCACTTCACCATGTGAAAAAGCCAATTCTAAAATGGAATTTCGAACTGTAGAAATCAAAAAACGACCCATATCCTGTACATCCGGTATGGGACTTTCTGCTAAACGCTCAATCACTTGCCAAAAACCTACTTTCTGTCCAGATTTCCGTTCTTTGACGACTGCTACGATCGTTTCATTGATTTCCGTCTTTTGTTTTAAGTTCCATGTGCCTTCATAAATGTTTGTCAGCATCGCTTTAGCAGTTGCAATAGCTTCTGTTTCATCAAATAAAACAATCGGATCGAGAACCCCACGATTCTTTTCTTCACGAACATCTAATGTCACAAAATTGAAGGTACGGATAAATTTAGTATCGAGTGAGTAATTTTTTTGATAGGTCGGATCATTAATCGTGCGCATAAACTGTCGTCGCATTTCTTTTTTCGGATCAATATACAACACTCGATCTTTGAGTGTAGCGCATTCCATAAATAATTTTTTCGCTGTGACTGATTTTCCACTTCCTGTATCACCGGTTAATGCCCAATGTAGATTATTGGTTTTCTTACCGATTACATCCTGTTTATTTGCTAAAAACATATTCATGTAAATCAAATTCTTGGAATTTAACAAAATAGCTTTG
Source organism: Enterococcus sp. 1001283B150225_161107_E12 (assembly GCF_015556925.1). Classification (NCBI taxonomy): domain Bacteria; kingdom Bacillati; phylum Bacillota; class Bacilli; order Lactobacillales; family Enterococcaceae; genus Enterococcus; species Enterococcus sp. 1001283B150225_161107_E12. The sequence goes on from NZ_JADNNI010000015.1 coordinate 15,448, forward strand.
CGGTCTTCTTTCTCCTCTAGGGTTGTATCAACCCGACCAAAATAATAACCGAGTTTCGTTCCAGCTTTTAAGGAAGTAAAGAAGTTCAATTCTGCAAATGATTCGATTGTACTGGTATGTTGCCACTTCTTCTCTTTCATCCGCATAAAATTGCCAAATAAAGTAGATTGAAATAAATAAGGATTGTCGAACGTCGCTTTTAGTAGAGGAATGCCCAACCCATCAAAACGATTGATCAAATACTTCTTTCTTGCCTGCATTTGTTTTTTTGAACGACCGCAAACGATCAAAATAGCTCGCCAATCGATAATATCTATGCCATCATCAATTTTCTGATCCAAGTCATCTAAAGATAGCTGACCTTCTACAATTTTTCGCTTTTGCTTAGATCCTGCTAAGTGTGCCTCTTGCATAATATTTTTTGTACGTGTCCTTGCACGAGCTGAACGACCGGAAAGTGCTAATTGTCCTTTACTTTCTGCAAATGATACTTGAACCTTCACTTCTACTGGGAAAGGCATTTTTTGAACGATTTCGAGCAAATGATTACCATCTAAAAAGACACCGAGATCTCCAACTGGAAGATAAGAAACATGACTTTCTCCCTGCTCACAAGCAAACCGCAATCCTCCTAAAAATTGCGGTTGAATTTTTGTGGACATTAAATTGTCCAGCTTTTGACTAGCTAATATCTCTTCTTTATCATGAGGAATATTCTTTAAAAACTGATAGGCTTGATAATAATACAGCTCATCTTCTGTTAAACGTTCTACCAGTAATTCTGAAATATTTTGATACACTTCCTGCTCTTGTTCGTAGTAATCCTTTTCCCAGTTTTCTTCCACATCAATGGAAAATCCTAAACTTGTTATGACTGTTTCTGTCACATGGTTGATTGCTCTCGACACGTTTTCTTTTATATCAATGGCGATATCTTTTTTTATTAGGGGAACGCCGAGTATCCATACGTATTCATAGACCATTCCCATTTCCTCTTCCAGTACCATCGCTGTTTTTTTCAATTTCTCTACGCCAATAGCATAATTTTCTGGATCAATCAAGGTGCGCATTGCTCCCATCTTTCCGCGAATATCCGCATTCACTGGCAATAAGTTGATTTCGAAACCTTCACTTCCTTTTAATCGTTTCAACGCACGAGCCACTTTCTTCTTCGTTTTTTGTTTCTTTTCAAAATCTGTCAACATCACCGTTTCCGAACGAATGCGATAATAAGCGATCACTGCTTTCTCTTGCGTGAGCACCATATTTTTACTACGTTGTTCCAACAATGGGTATTCTAATTGCATGTCAAACTCCTTCCTATCGTTTAAATGAGAATTCTTCTAATTCCTTGATTCGCTCAAAAGCAATAATCGGACGCTTATCCAAGATATAGTCTTTGGTATAGCTAAAAAAATCTTTCAAAAAATGGTTCGCAGATTTACCGTCTGGTTCTGTTTCGGAGTACCAGCGAGCGATTTTATGAGGGAAATACAAAACAAGTAGTAAGTTTAGATCGATACCAAAAATAGTCGGTAGCGTAAATCTTGACCATAAAACCATTCCAATCATAAGCAATACGATCAACATCAACACATAAGACATATTTAACGGTTGGGCAAACACCCATACCACTTTTCCCTTCGGCGATTTGATGACTTGTAATGATTAAGGTGCTTTTAATCCTCTTGAATAATCATAATGCTTCATCTATCGACCTCACATACTGATTCCAAATAAGCCTAGAATCCACTTCAACAGATTAAACGTGTTTCTTCCTTGATTGTTCGCAAAGTCACTTAAAATCAAGGCAATCAAGATCACAGAGCCAATTTTTAACCATTCTGCCCCTTTCCAATGCTTCAAGATCAATATAATGACACCAAATGCTAAAATGGTTAGAAAACCATTCTTTAAAAAATTATCCAAATTACTGACGTTCATAAATTAATTCCCTTCCTTTTCCGTAAAATAATGTTTCAGTGTATTCACAAAATAAGAATTCTCTGTCCGTGTTAGCCACAGTGAAAAGTTTTCCGTATAGGCTGCATTTGTTAATAAATCGGCAAAAGTCACTGACACCTGCACACCTAAAACGTCTTGTTGTTGTGTATCAAAATAAGTGACTTCACTTGTATCGACAGCCACAAGTTCTAAGCCTTCAGGTGATTCAATTGCTTCTTTCATCAGTAACATTAATTCCTGCTTATCTGCGGAAGCATACTTTTCAAAAAACATTTTTAAGAATATTTCTACCTCTTCTTTTTCATTTCCACTTAATTCGATCGTTTCTTTCGTTTTCTCTAATTGATCGGTCTTGCCTTGTGGTAGACGACTAGTCAGAAAATAAGGACGACTAACAATAGCAAAGAGTTGATCCTTGGCTTGAATGGGTAACACCATTTCTTGCGTTCGTGTCTCTGTTTCTTCCGTGCTTTTCACTTCGTATACAACGTTTAAATAAACAAGTAAGCACTCTGTTTCTTCAACTGTTCTTGTCACTGTTGCTTGTTTGAAATGACGTGAAAACTCTAACTGTTCATTTCCTTTCTCATCGATCAATGCCACATCAAACGATAAATAATTTGCCAAACGATCAAGTCGTTCTTTTTGTTTCCCTTCCTCTGCCTTTCCATCCATATTAAGATATTCTTTTGCAAAACTTGTGGCGTAAAATGCCAAAGCTGCTGGATCGTAGCTTTCTTTTGTTTCAGTTGTCTTTTGATTATCCTGATTGATTTGTTCAACTTTACTCGCTAATTGATCAAAATTCATCGCAACGACATTGGAACGTATGACACCTACGATTGCAGCAAGACACAAAAGAAAAACGATAGCAAACACCACTCGATTCGCTTTCTTTTGAGACAAGTGTTTCACTTTAGGTCGTGGTTCTTTTTTCTCCTTTTTCCTGATCTTCTTTAAGTCCATGTTTCCTCCTTATTTTTATTTTTTTGCATAAAAAAGACCTAGTTATTATCCAAAGTTCAAGGACTCTAACTAGGTCGAAACCTTATTCATATTTATCCATCATTTATTTAGACTGACGTCTACTTAACCGTAACAGCCAATTGACTCCAACAAAAGAAAGTAAAATTATTCCTAATAACAAACCAACCATCGTTTGTTTGCTTCCTGTTTTAGGTAATTCTTCTTTTATCTCTTTTGTTTTCGCCTCTGTCTTCTCTCCTGGTTTTTCTGGAGTTTTAAAACTGATTGTTTGCTCTTTATTCGTTAAGTCATCTTCACGAGCTACTTCATTTTCCAGCGTTTCTTCATAATAGATCACATGAGTAGCAGTCAACTGATCACCGTCTTTCAACGTATTTGCCTTTAAATTCAAATGGGTTTCAAATTGATCCTCTTTACTTTTAGCAGTATAAGAAGAGATTGCTTCACTTACTACTTTTCCTGTTTTCGTCTGCTTGTATTGCGTAACCACTGTATACGTATGACCAAGTTCAATCGCTGCCCCTTTCATCCATACGGTATCTTTTAGCTGATTATCTAAAGTTGGATCTAGCTCTTTCTGTCCGTTGGTATCAGTAAATAAACTTGTCAGTTCTAATTTTTCCCTTTCGTTATAGGCTTCCAGTACAATCAATTCACCATCTTTTTCAACCGTGACTGAAAATTCGAGTGATTCTTCTAATGGTAAATAGCCATCCAATGGTACTGTTTCGATAAATTTATACGAACCGTAAGGCAAATTTTCTACTTGGATTTTCCCTTCTTGGTCCGTCAAAAACTCATCGATCAAGATTGCTGTTTCTTCATTTTCCTCGTCCTTTTCGATTTTGTATAATTCAAATGCCACATTTTCTAACGGTTGCTCATTTAGACGATCACGCTTGATCAATTCTACTGTTTGTCTAGCTAGTCGATTGGGTACTTCTAAGCGAATCAGAGCATTTACATCCTCTTCTGTCACGCTAAACACTAAGGGCTCTTCTAAGGGGACATACCCTTCAGGTGCTTTCATTTCATGAAGTTCATATCGGTCAACACCCCAAGGAAGACTTTCCGTTGTAACGATTTCTCCTTTTTCATTCGTTTCAAAAATTTCTGTCTGTTCTGTATCATTTGGGCGAACCATTGAAATGAACGCCCCTTCCCCTTCGTTTGCCCATGTATCAAAAATTTTGAACTGAGCGCCAGCATACGGAATATTTTGTCCAGTTTCTTCATCTACTTTGACAATATGCAAACGTGACTCAATGATTCGATCCTCCAACAAGAAGAAATGAGTGTAGCCCTCTTCCGTGATTGTGACGTCAAAAGGTTCAATTAATAAATAGCCATCAACACCCTGTGTTTCCGCTATTGTATAGGTATCATAAGGCAAATTCTCAAACTTAAAGTATCCATTCTCACTAGTCACTTGAACATATTCCTGTCCGGTTGTATGAGAAGTAGCAGTTAACTCCACACCCTCTAGCGGTGGTTTCACATCACTTGATTGGTTGGTCAATCGTTCGAGCATTTCCGTAAATGTTTTGGGGATCAACGGTCTCGATCCAAATTTATACCCTTCCACATGACCTTTAATGACACGATCAGTCACTGTTTTCTGGTGGACCGCTACTGTTTCATTTTGACCTGCATAAGTCAAATTAACTGTATACTTCGTTGGATCTAAATTGTAGCCTACAGGTGGCTCTACTTCTTGTAAATAGTAGGTACCAAGTTTTAGTCCTTTAATTTCTGCTTGTGCAATCCCATCTACATCTTTCATCGTCAAGCGACCGGCTAGAATTCCATCCGAACTTGTTAATTCATAAACAGCCCCAGTTAATTGTGCAGCTCCTTGTGGCTGATTCCCTGTTTCCTCATCTTCTTTGATCACAGTTAAATTTGCTAATTGTTCCTGATTGTCTAACGAAATCGTTGTGGTTTCGTTTGCCTTGATTGTCAGTGTTTGAGGATTAGAATTTAAAATATAGCCATCCGGCGCTTTGATTTCTTGGATCGTCACCTTAGTATCTACCAATAAATCATTCCAAGTCGCATAGCCATCCGAACCACTTGTCAGTTCTTTTGTCTGCCCATCCGATGTAGTAAAACGAAAAACGGCACCTGCAAGTGGTTGCTTCGTGGCTTGATCCACTTTGTGTACTCTTGCATTGCCGTTTTTTTGGACGTTGATCTGAAAATTTGTACGAACTGGATCATTCACTCTTCCTACCATAACATTCTGTGTATAGGGATTTTCATATACTACAATCGCACCTTTATAGCTACCATCAATATTGTATTGAAATTCAATTTTACTACTAGTAGGTGCCTCTTTAGTTGCAGTAATAGTTACTTGATTACCTTGTCTAGTAATCGATAAACCTTGTGGCGTTGAAATAGGAGTACTTTCATAGTTGTTAAATGCTCCTGTTGTATCAGTTAGCGTTTTACTCTCTCCAACTTTTAAAGTTACAGTTTGTCCTTGAAAGGAAGGATTAGTATAAAATTTGTCTACATTAGCCATAACTTCTGACTTAAACGCCTGATAATCCGCCATCGAAAGTACTCCAGACATATTAAGTGGCATTATTCCTTGTTGTTCCCAACTTAATAGCTGCGTCATAATCTCTTTTATAACGTATGACCGGAAACAATGATACCATAATACTTAATCAATGAAACCCTTTCCATCAATGCGGTATTTGGGAACACAGCTGTATATCCTCCATTTGAGCCAACATTTACAGCAACTCCTTGTTCGATACACATTGCAATTTCTCCATTGACGCGCTTGCCGTACCAACCGTATTCTCTATTTCCATTAGATAATTGAATATCAATATTCGCTACGTTGGTACTAGGATCTACATAGACAATACTATTTCCTGCTCGAATTTTGCTATCAAAATTAAGCATCTCGCTAATTAAAGTTTCACTATAATTTTCTGCGGTAGTTGTATAAAGTTTTCCATCTTGACCTTGAACTAACTTGTTTTTCTTTAAATAGTCATTTACTTTTTCTTGATCACTACTTGGTTTATTTTTTATTTGACTAGTTTGATCGACAGGTCCAATGGTTGTAGCAACAACTAATAAACCTTGACTTAAAAATGAGCTTAATAACATACCAATAATGAACCAGATTCTTAATTTGATTTGAAATTTTTTCATGTATGTTCTCCTTATATTTTTTACAAAAGAAAAAGCCTTCAATAATTGAAGGGCTTCGGCAGTATCTGCTTATTTTAATTCATCTCCTATTAGAAAAAACCAAGAGAAATCATTCCCTTGGTTTTATAATTATTAATCAATCTTTATACTTTTCATGTATTCAAGTTCTTTTTTTACCATATCATAAATGTAATAATCACTGATTAATATATATTCTAGCACTTCATAAATCTCACTTTTTTTCAAAACCATAAAAGCAATAATTATTAGATAGAATATTATAATAAATGAAGCAATTATATTCAGATATTGCATTTTTTGAATAGAATAAAGGATAATTGGTACACAAACTGCAAAAGTTAGATTTCTAAATGAAGGAAAGATTTTTTTTAAATAAATTTTCTCTTTATCTATGAGCAGATCAATGTCCGAAATTAATGAATTGATATCACTCCTATTCAATAATCTTTCCTTTTTCAAATCATATAAATATTTACAATATTTCTCATTTCTTCCAGAAGTAGCTAATTTTCTTTTTAGTTTAAATATCAATATTAAAACTAAGGTGCATATTACACCTACAGCAAGTACTACATAAAAATTTTCGGACATTTTGTAATCTTTTGTAAAAAAATACTTTAAAATGTAACTAACTAATATAGTATAAGAAATCATACAGCCTAAAATAACTATTAAACTAAAAAATATGAATGACGGCTTATAGATCCACATACTATTAAAACTACTCGCATGCCTATATATATCTTTGTAAAAAACTCTAGAGTCTATTCGTTGTACAATATCTAATTTTTTAGTCATTCATTAATACCTCTTATAAAATAAATTTAATATAACTCTAAAAAGTATTTTTCAGTACCATCCGACCAAAACTCTGTAATAATACGATATCCGTTTATATCTATTGCTGCTCTACCTGCGCTATTTGCAGCTTCATAAGTCGCATAGAACGTTCCACTTCCAGTGTAAGGATTCAATGCATACGGTGCTTGTGGCGGTTCAGGTACCGTGCTGTTTCCTGTATTCCCACCACTAGTATTTCCAGACCCGTTTCCTGGTGTACCACTACCCGCAGCGTTGTTGCCTCCTGTAGAGTTTGAGTTACTTGAACCACCACTCCCTGAATTAGCAGGGGGCGCCACTGGGACAAATGGTTGAATAGTTGGTGTTTCTACTGCTGGAACTTCTTCGATTGGAGCTGGTACAGGTTCAGTTGATTGAGTTTGGTTTTCAGCTGTTTCAGTTAGAGCAACTTCTTGTTCTTTTACGGTTTCTTGTTGACGTTGAGCTTCCTCTGCAGCTGCCTTCTCCTGTTCTGCTAAAGCTTCACGTTCCTTCACGTTCTCTTCAATCACTTTTAAAGAATTATTAAAAGACTCTTTCGCTTTCTCGTTTTTAATCAACTCGACTTCTTTTTTAAAAGCCTCGTATTTTTCACGATCCGCTAGATCAGTTGCTTTGCCATCTTTGTATAACTCTTCCATCATTTTATTTGTTTTATTGATTTGATTGACTTGTTCAGTCGCTAGATCAAGTCCTTCATTCAGTACGTCATCAAAACCTTGTTTTTCTTTTACCTCCTTTTGGTAATAAATATCTCTGACATCCTTCAATTGTTCCTCAGACAAGTCATCAATAATTATTACATCTTGATCACTTTCAGCATCAATTAGGTAAGGTTTTTGAAATAGTCCATTGACAGAATATTTCCCATTTAGTTTTCTTTGTACTGCTTGCAGTTGATTCTTAATTGATGAGACACTGTTAACATTTAACTGATATTTATTCTGATCACTTTTTCTTAAATCTAATAGTAATTGGTCCGTTTCCTTAGTTGTCTTTTCATAAGCTTCAAGCTGCTCAACTAATGAATTGATTTTCTCCTGATTCACTTCTTCTTTTAAAAACTGTTTGGAGTCATCTGTATAAATAGCGGATAATTCTACTTGGATCTGTTTCAACTTCTTCTCGTTTGACGATAGCTCACTTGCTGCCACTTCTACTTGTTTTTGATAGCTTGTTTCACTCAAAAAATAGAACCCAATACCACATAAGGTAATCAATGCCATACTAACAATACCAATTTGCACTTTTTTATTCATTACTTCCTCCCTTTGTTAACGTTTTCTAAAACTTACCATATTTATATTGTTATTTTCTTTACAATTGTTTTAAATCGATCTTGTTATCTTAAAAAATCGAATTTTTTTATGGCTTTTAACACATCTTTATAGGTGCCATTTGCACAATATACTTTTACATTTTTAGGGGTATCTCCAAAATAGTAGGAAGCTTTATAAAAACTGTACTGTTTTCGGATCACAACATCATGTGTATTTCGGACACAGATTACTTCTACAAATAAATAGGTGTGCCTTGTCAATTGTCTTTCGTAGCAAATATCTACGATTGGATGAAATGGAAGATCCTTTCGCTTTAGTCGTTTTTGTACAGCTTCATACACTTCGTATTCTCTTTTGATTGGTGTAGCAGTAAAGATATTAAATCCATAATCTCGTTTCAATATGACAGACAGTGATTCCGAAAAAGGCATCAATTCCCTCCTTACTTTTTCCTAAAAGAAGCAATCAATGGATCATTCAAAAATTCTTCCTTCATTTTTCTATAGCCAATCTGCTGTGACATCGTATTGATTGAAATACGTTCCTGTTCATAGCCACGCAAATACACGTCATTCGCTTCAAAGTATGCTGTAGCACGTTGACGTTCGTATTTTTTAACAAAAATAAGGTCTTGCGAATCAAACACAAGACCTGTCAATAATTTATCTAGTTTTAATCTTTCGATGTGTCCATTTACAAAGTTATCCAAGGAAAGTATATTCATTTCAGGTTGAAAGTACTGGATTCGATTGACACCAAAATTCGTTACCATTTCTTGTAAATAAGCATAATCTGGCTCTCTTCGGTTCCGATCATAAAAGGTATAAAATGAATTTTCTGCTCTTCTTAATTCTGCTTTAAGCAAAATTTTTACTTGTGGATCGTTTACATCAACGAATGATAATTCAATCAAAACATGTCGAATCATTTCTTCATACTGAAATAAAAATTTCCCTATTTTTATGGGTTCTCCTAATTTTATTAAGTTCATTTTTTCTCTCACTCACCATCAAAAGACTCTGTAAGGAATATTCTTTTTGTTTTTAAATTTTTTGAAAAATTCTTCTAAGAACTCTTTATATTCAGGATAAATCAGATCATAAAATAGTCTATAGCATTCATGCCTCACTCTTTCTTCCGTTGCATTTATTGGTAAGCCGTCAAAAATAAACGATCTTTTCTTTTGCCAAAGTAATGTCATACGTTCTCTAAAATCGATAAAATAGTCCATTTCAATTGCTTTATAATCGATATCTTTACGGAAAATACCACTTGCTTCAATCGTTAGAAAAAAACTTGATTTCAGTTCAGTCATTTTCTGTTTCAAATAATTTGATAGAATTGATTCAAACCTTGAAACTTTGATTTTATTTTCTACCATTGTCTCCTCCTATACTTCACTCACCAATTCATTATTTTTTATTTCCCATTCGAACCATTCCGAAAAATCTTGCTTAAACCCATCGACTCGATATTGATTTTGTAAATCTACCGCCTCCCCATCTTTAGGATCTAAATAAGTTGGCTTCTCTTTTGGACGAGCGTAAACACCAATCCATGTCTCGTAGTCTCCTTCAAAATATCCATCTATTAAAAAGCCTTTTTTAGCAAGTGTTTTCCGTACTTTTTCTTGCATATCTTGGGCATTATTGGGTAGAAAAAAACGATACTTTGAAGCAAACTCTTGGAATTTGGTGACTTGAACTGCAAATTCTTTTTTCTTTTCGAAGTATTCATTCCACAATGCCCATTCTTTATTCGTTAAGTTTCTTCTGTGAATCTCATATAGACTATCAATTCGGCGATAGGCAGTTTCTCTAAATTGAATTTCTCCTTCACACTCATTCACTTTAGAAGTCAACACTGGAATTGTTAGTTTCTTATTTTCATCTAGATCCTCAATTATTTTTTTGATTTTAATAATGTCATTGATCGTCTTAATTAACTTTTCCGTTTCTTTTACGATCATTTTAATCAAATGATTTTCTATAAATTCTCTACTGGTCATTGTTTTCCCTCCTACTGCACATATTCGTTTTCTAAATGAAATTCTTTTTTTATATAATCTCTTAGTCCAAGATTACTTTCACTTGTAAGCAGCAAATCCTTCGCACCGACACAGACTTGTTCAATCAATTCTTCATGCTTTTCTTTTAATTCTGCAAACTCTATCCGTTCCATCAACTCATTTGTGCCTAAGCGTGAATCAATCAGCTTGATCATTTTTAGGGAAGGCGCTAAATAGTTAGATAACCACCGTAATGTCTTTTCTATCGAAGGCTTTTCGCCTTGAACAGATAAACGTAAACCTTCTAGTTTATCAATCACGTTGTACCATTCTTTACAATAAACGCGCATTCCATCTTCGATTTCATATACAACCAGTGAAGCATTGATAATCTCTTTGACTAACCAATCTAAACTTTCGCCAGTCGATAAGAAGTATTCGACAAACAAAAAAGCCTTCTCATCAGAAAGCCGGATTTCATAACGGTTCTTAATTTCATGGATCTCTCTCGCTTTCTCAATTGATAGACCTTCTTTACGTGCTAATTCATAATCTTTTTGATAAAAGTTAAAGTAAAGTGGTGATTGACGACTTCCAAAATAAAGAGACAAGCCTTTATTCACTTTTTGTCCTTTCTCAAATGAATAGCCGCCACTAAAATCGAAATTTTTGAAGGTTGTGCCAATCAAACCAGCTTCCATCTTTTCTTTTAACTTGTATAAATCAAAATTCGGCTGCCCTTTAACAATCAATTCATCTAGTGCAATGTCAATTCGGGTGATTTTTGTGTCGACAACTAAGCCTTTGCCAAAAATATCATCATCGTATAAAGACCGAAAAAACTCTGTCCATGTCCGATCATGATCCTCTTCAAAAATTTCTTCCAGTTGCCGACAACCTTCACCAGATAAATCAAGCATAATTCCCATATTTATATTTTCTGGATTCCGAAACAGCCGAATCGATCCATACGAAAATGTTTCGGTATAGTGATAAAACCCTCGAGCCTCATGGGTGAACCAATCCATATCCATGTGGAGTAACTTACGAATAATCGTTTGGACATCCATCGTTTTAAAACGTACTCTTAAAAAATCGATTTTTGCCTCCACAGAGGCTTTACCACCATCAAGATGAAGAACTTCACTCACTTTTTCAGCCAATTCTTTGGAAATTGCACGTTTGCCGTTCTCAATTTTAGAAATCAAACTACGTTCGATCTGCAACTTATCAGCTAATTCATGCTGTTTCAGTCCTAATTCTTTACGGAATCGCTTTAACTCAATACCTCGCAACGATTACCAACTACTTTCAATAAATGTGACAACTTTCGCCCATTTATGTGACAAAAATCAAATCGCTGTACCTCTTGTGCCCCAAGGGATAAACGACACTTTTTATATCGGTATGTTAAATTCTACCCCCATGTTATAAAAGGGGGGTTCATTCGTTGAGGTGGGCATTCGCCCACCTCACGCCTTTTTATTTGATCAGGGATATAACAGTCGCTAGAAGTGTGAGCGGGTGTGGGTTCGCTGCGCTCACCCGCCCACACTTACTACAGCAACTATCCCTGAAATAAATAGGCGTATAGCTACCTTTGTTCCATTGCCTCTATTTTTTGTTTTAAATAGGAATTATCCGCAATAATCTCTTTGCTTAGTTCAAGCAATGACTTCAAGTCTTGCTTCATCTCGAGTAATTCCTTTTTATTCGCCTGAAACTTTTTGAATTCCTCCGAAACAAAAGCTAGTTTAATCGCTTCATCCAAGGGAACATGTTCTTTTCTTAATAAAATGAGTTGCTTAAAATCAAGTAGATCTGCTCTAGAGAAACTTTATAGCTATACGTATGATTTGCTGTATTTTTTGCGTATCTTCTTTGAAACTTTCTATCTGTCAACTTCTCTATTTTGATTGACCAAGTCTTTAATGTTTTCAGTGCGATCACTTCACCAAGCTCCTTATATATTTCTTCAAAGGAAAACATTGGTTCCTCCTTTCTACGCAACATACTTGTCGGTTAATTTATTTAATAAAGCATTCTTTAACTTCGCTTCGTCGTCCATTTCCGCTAATGCTTCTTTGTCTACATATTTAGCGATCGTTGTAGAAAGTTCTTCTTTGGTTTCAGCTTCAATTGGTTGAAATCCTAACTCATCATTTATCTTGATAAACTCATAGATAAAGTCAAACGTCATTGGTACTTGCGGAGAATAGAGTTCTTGGGCAGTACTTCCGCCTTGTGCTGCATATCCTCGACCATACACTTTTTGCCCAAGGATTTTCTCTACGAACTTAAACTTTTTATTTTTATTCTCATCCCCAAAAATCATCAATATACCTGCTTCAGATAATCTTCCAACAGACATGCGAAACATAAATTGATCACGTAAAGCTGTTTTGATAAACTCGCCATCTGGTCGCTGCATCGCAACAATAAAAAATATGCCACACTGTCGAGCTTTTAAAATCAGTTGAGTCAGATATTCGTCCACTTCACCATCCGACTTATAGTCCGTTCCGATCTCCGCTCGAAAAGCAGCAAATTCATCGATAATGACAAACTTTGGTTTTAAACCATAGTACGCATAATTCTTTCCCATCTTAAACTCTTCACTATGATTCATCATTTCAAAGCGAGCTTCCATTAATGCAACTGTATTTCTCAAGCAATTGATGATATCGATTTTACCTGTATGGACTTTTCCTGCAAACATTGGAATACGGTTTAGAGCCATCAGATCACTATTCTTAGGATCACAGATCTCTATATCCGCTACTCGACAAAGCGCATAAATCAAAGCTAAAAGTGTAAATGTTTTTCCGCCGCCGGTACCTCCGCCAAGTAATAAATGCGGATCTTTATCAAAATGCCAATATAAGTTTTTCATCAATTGGACTTTTCCTTTATCCGCTTGCATTTCTGTGATTGAAATCCGTTGTGAATAGACATCTGTCACTAACTCGTAATTAACAAATCCTTTCTCATCTACTTTAGCAATATTATCCGCATGAAAAGTTGTTTCTAAAAAGCCACCAATTATTTCAAATTTCTCCTGGAATTTATTTCCTGCAGTCTCAAACGAGACAAAAATGCTCCCTTTCTTCACTTTATAATAAACCTTTGGAAACTTGATCTTCTCTTTGGTTTTCCCATTAGACATCTTCACTTGTTTTTTCGTGTAATACCCATTATCAAGAATCATTCGAGCAAGAAGCTGTTGCTGCTCCACACGAGAGAAGTATCCTGAACGAACAATTGATAAGCGAATGAAAAAGAAATTAATGGCTATACCTGCTAAAGATATACCTAAGATGATCACTACAGGTAACACGTATACTTGCCAGTTATCCGCCTTTTGTTCAATCAAAGGGTAAATCCATCGATAACCGATGAAGTAGCTTAACACACCTAAATAAGGCATAAAAAATAGCACTTGATACAGCGCCAACAGATTTCTTTTGTAATAACGAATTCTTTTCCCACGATAATGAATTATTTGTTTTAGCAATCACTCACCTTATTTCTATTTTTCTATTGTCATTTAAGGTTCAATTAAGTTTGATTGATTATTCTTACAACATACCAAACAAACTTAAACACTTTTTTTCATTTCTCCTTTCTCTTGCAGCCCTTTGTGGCTGCTTTTTTTATATCATTCTTTCCAATTGTTTTATTTTTGAACGACAAAATGTCGCATAGACAGGTATAAACACCGTCGCAAATTCCCATACTGTCCGCTCATTTACATTACTATAAGCATGTGCAAATAAATTGCGAATGTATTTAAGCCTCCGCCAGTCTACTTCCTTACTTGTTTCTTCTTTAAATGTATCGGATAATTTATTAGACATTTCCCCCACTTGCATCAAAGACATACTGACTGCATGAAAAAACACTCGATCATTGATAAAAACTTCGTAGTTTTTATCAAAACGATTGAGTGTTTGATCAATGTCATCACAATAAGTCAATGACCCATATAAAATACGCAAATCAGCTTTCATTTTATTTTTCAAATATTTTTAATCGCTCCTCCATTACTTGTTTTGTAAAATTTTTTTGAATTGTTGTTGGATTTGTATTTGCTAGTGCTTCAATCTCTACTAGATCGATCTCATGATCCACCGCTTTTTTTAACTCTTCAAAGAAGTCACTATAGACTAACCAACGGTATTCTTCTGGCATACCTTCCGTACCCACTAAGAAATCAATATCACTTTCATTGGTCGCTTCATTTCTTGCGTACGATCCAAAAATATAAACGACTGGCACTTCATATTTTTCAGCAACAGGCTTTACACGCTGCTCAATCTCTTTTACCGTTAATACCATCATATAGCACTCCTTTCACATTCTATCTTTGGTTTCATTATATGGTATTGTATCTATTCAGGCAATTTTATATAGGGAACTTAACAAAAGACCTATTTTCTCTAAATTTACCATTTCTCTTATGAAAAACTATAATCCGATCATGATATCATTACTTAGCTAACCACATGGAATTATTTTATATTTTTCTGAATAGAATCTATGATTTTCGTTTTTATATTAATAAATTGTAAATCCACTGACAATAGACCATCACTATATAAACATAGATTGGTAGAGCAAGTAAAAAAAGAAGATGTGCAATAACGTATAATGCATCTAATATAAAAATTTTCTTCTTGTCATTTTTTTTATTTTCAACTTCCAATTTATTTTCCACACCTTAGCTAAACCTTTCAATTATTTTTGTTATAATAATATTAATTATAAAAATATTGAGGTGAATATAAGTGGCTAATCATGATCCAAGACCTACTCTAAAAAAGATTCTAGAATACATAGAAAACAGCCGAATACAAGAGTCATTAGATTCAATTTCTTCAAAACTAAGTCTAGTGGCAAAAAATTCTCAATCGGAACAACAAACAAAGCTTAAAAGAATTTCTTCCTATCTTGTAAAACTTTTAGCACCTGGAACCATTATTTCACTTGCCTTCTTTTTAATTAATAGTAATAATGCTCGAGACAATGCCCCTTTAAATTATTCGTTAGACCTAATTAGTGATGTGCCGAAATATCTTCCACATCCCGATGAGGATAGTGATGTATTTTTCACTCTTAGTCCTTATGCTAATTTCAAACTTCAAAGAAATGATGGAGGTCTTTTAAAAGATTTATTTCTTATCACCTTCAGCAGTGACCAGCAGATAAAAGTTCATGCTCCAATTATAGAAAACTCAAAGAATTCAATGAAACCACATCCTGACATGCACATCGATATGAACTCTGGTGCTTCTGTTGTTTGGTATACAAAGGATAATTCATTAGCTATATTTTTTTCTGATAGTTTCTTAGACATGGATCATGATAAAGCATCTTCCTCGTTTTTAGTTACAAAAGGACAAAATCAAACATACTCAATCATTACATTACTTTTTAAACTAGGTACAAAGAATGAAAATTATCAAGATCATTCATTAACTTTCACTGATATTGAAATTTTTGATAAACTCGTTTGGGAACGACAAACGACTGAAGAAAATATGCCTTCTTTTCTAGATGAATACGATACAACGATAGAAAACTATCAAAAAGTTATAGAATGGCTAAAATCTGTTACTCTATGACTTTTGATGCAAGAAGGAAAGCTAGGCCCCAATATTAGCTTTCCTTCTTTTCTTTGATTGGAGCCACTGTTCGAGTAATACCAAACTTCTTAATACCGGCAGCTCGAATTTTAAAAGCTTGTTCCGACTGGATCGTATTGTTATAGCCCTCATACGTACTTAACCAAGCTAACGCAGTCACTTCACCAGTCAGTTCGATTCTGTCATCATATTCAATGCCTTCTACTTTATAATCTGGTGTAATCGCAATTTCGATTTGATCATTTAACTTTTCGGAATAAACAGTCACACGTTGCTCACGTACTGTATCAGTTACCCGATTTTCTTCATCTCTTTCAAAAATTTGATCTACTTCAAGAAAATTCATTGTTCCAAAAGTTGCTTGAATGTCAAAATTCTGAATCGTATTATTTTCAAATGTTAAACCCATTTTTCTTATCCCTCCTGCACTACTTCTAAACGTTTCGCATAAACAACTAGATCCAGCGAACGACTGTTACCAATATTATTTCGTTTTGCGTTTACACGTACAACAGGTTCAATCAGACGAATTTCTTTTCTTCCCACAAATGATTGCGAGTTTCTTAAATTGGGTACATAGATCTCAAAATCACGTTGCTCAGCGCTTGAAGCTGTAAAAATACGTCCTCTCAACTGATTTCCGTTCACGTACATATCACGTTCCATATTGAATACTGCTTTGATTTTCTTACCTAACTGTTTTTCAGTTAAGGCAATTTCTTGAATACGATTTGCCAAATAATTGACCTTCTTTCTTGTGTAATATTTTTTCCGTAAGAATTAATTCCAAATATCTCCATCGTTTAAACATTTAGTTATAAAATCATTAATTGGCTTTCGATAGGATTTTTCGGCTTTATTGAAATATTGACGAACATCTTGGTATGTTAAAGTTTCATATAAAAACTTATCCTTCAATTTATTAAAACGATGTTCAATGATTCTTTCTACTTCCAGCTTTGCAATGTGGATCTCATCAGTTTTCTCTTCTTTATCGATCTTACTTTTATAGATAGCATTATCGATTCGTCCAAAAAAATCTTGTTCTAATTGAATCCAGAATTCTTCTAATTCATTTTTGTCAGATACAGTTTTAAACATTATTTTGCTCCTTCCTATTACAAAATAAAAGATACAACCAGAATGTCTAGTTGTATCTTAATGTAGTCCTATATACTTTTTGTTTGTATCGCAATTACCAGACTTGTTAGTGTTGCAAATTTATGTCCATTTCTAGTTTGAAAAGACATAAACTCTGGTTCAAATATCCAAAGGGCTAAATCTTCTAAATCGATTTCTTGTGACTGGCACATAGTAGTGATGAAGATCTCTTTATTTTCTTTTTGAATATATTCATTAATAATTTTCAAATAATTCAATAGTTCATCAGGCATTAGTCTCGTTCTTGAGTTATTAAAAAAAGCCTCAGGTAGTATAAATTTTAAACTTATATTTTCAAAATTTGCTTTTATTTCCACATATAGATTACTCTCACTAAATATGATTTGATCTAAAACTGCCGAAGTTTTCAAATTTTTATTTGAATCCTTCATAGATATTTGATGGGGCATCCGAGAATAAAACCGAGTCTCAAGAATTTTTCTATCTCCATTTTTAGTATCTTTTTCTATTATTTCAGCATTAGGATCATACACCACTTTGGTACCTACATTTATTTCAGTTTCTTCTCCAGGTTCTCTTACCTTTCTTGGCTTATTTTTAGGTTTAATTTCTTCTCTAATTGGTATTTGAGGATTTAAATAATTATCAAGTGTTCTCATAGCATCTTGCTTTTGCCTATTTATTCCGTCATCAGTCATTCTTCCATTTTCAGTTACATATTCAGTTATGCTTTTAACTGGTACTTGATCCAACTCCAAATATCCACAAGTTTCACTATGATAATATCCTCTATGCCTTCTAAAGTAGTCAGTTCCGTTACTCAGTCTTATAATACTTAGCTTTGCATCACACTCTTCTCCAGGACAGTAAAGGTTCATTTTAATTTTCAAATAATCGGGGTGACGAAGAAGCTCATCTACATGCATCTGAATTTCTGTTTCTTCATCTTTGTACACGGCATAACTGAATTTCATAGTAATCACCTTCGAGTTTTTAATTTCAGAAGAACATTACTTGAACCTAATTAGCGAAAGAATGATATTGATTATAACGTTCATCCTGATAACTACATAATATAACAAACATAGTTAAACTACAACGTTATTTATAATATTATTCATTAATATATTTTTCGATAGCTTCTTTTATAGTAGATACTGGAAATGAGTTGATATCTTGTTCATCACTTTCTCCAACATAATATGGTATAAATCTATCTTTTCCAGCAACTAAGATATCGAAGGATTTATTGCTATCAGGATTGTAGAAGCAAAATATATTATCTGTGGGCTGTTCATCTAATTTCCAACCCTTTAAATCGATACCTTCATCCAGCATTATTTTAATAACAGAATTCAACACATTTAATCTAAACTCATCTTTCTTGATTTGATTCTGCTTGATTTCTGATAATAAGATTCTCATTCACTACTCCTTTATAGAATAAATTTAAATAGCACAGCTAGAATAATCTAGCTATGCTTAAAGTAATTATCAAAGATTGCTGCTATGTGTCACTTATATACAACAACCTTTTTCAAGATAATAGATTCTTTATTCATCGTAGTAGAATGTGCAGAGTACTGCTGACAATAGTTTAAAAGTTCGCTTACGCTATGAAATAAACTATCATCCATTCGTTTCATAGAATCATCCTTCAACGGCTCACGATTTTTTGTGTCACGGCACGTTAGATAGACCTACGACATACGGTGTACAACACTCCTCCTTTTGCTAAGCCTCTACATATCTTTTCATTCAATATGCTTCAGCAATCACTCCCAACCTGTCTCACGACATTGTTATAAGAAGTCATCTGACCGTTCAAAAATAGACACCCTTCATTTATCAAGCGGAAATCACTCCAATGTTTTCAATGCCCTACCACAACATGTAGTCAAAACGGAAAACCTAGACCTTGATAAAAGCTAGAAACCTTCTATTTCAATTGATCATTAACATGGCTCTACTTAAAGATTCCATTGCCACCTTGTGCGCCATTCAACGGCTGGTACACACCACCTCAACAAGACTTATAACCGTAAATGAAAATATCTTTCTTGTATTATTCCTTCAAATCGCTTAAAATAAATTTGTCTAGGATTTATCTTAAGTGTTTGCGGAACAGAAATTCATTTTCTTCTCGTGAACGCTTTTTTGTTTATTTGATTATCTCTACATAGTTAAACGTTTTGTTTAACTTAATTACATATTATAGCTGATTAGTAATAAAGTCAATACTTTTCGTTTAACTTTTTAATATTACTACACAAAAAGTTTATAATATTGGAAAGGAGGCATTTATGTTGCAAACATTAGCTGATAGATTAACTACATTGCGAGAAGAGCATGAATGGACAAAGACATATGTTGCTAAACAATTAGGTTTAAAGAATTTAGGAACTTATGCAAATTGGGAATATGGAACTAGAGAACCAGATAATGAAATGCTTATTAAAATAGCCTCTTTATATGACGTTTCAACAGATTACCTGTTAGGACGTACTGACAAACGACATTACTACGACCTAACTGAAAACGATAAAAAAAATATTGCTAAGGAATTAGAAGAAATGATTTCTGATTTAAAGAAAGCAGATGCCTTCGCTTACTCAAAAGAGGCAACGGACATTGACAGAGAAACCCATGAATTATTAATTGCCTCTTTAGAAAATACACTTAAAATAGCAAAAATTGAAGCTAAAAAAAGATTCACACCAAAAAAATATAGGAATTAATGGTAACTTTATGTATCTTCCACACATTCATAAAAAACTAAATTCAATAATCCACACTCATGAATCAAGAGATCCTTTTAAAATTGCTAAAGATAAAAGAATATTTATTCTTGAAGAGGAACTTGGAGAAATTTTTGGTTATTACAATCGGATTAAAAGAATCCAATTCATTCATATAAATACTTCACTTTCTGAAGATTTGAAGTTATTTGTATGTAGCCATGAGTTGGGACACTGTATTTGTCATTCAAATGAAAATACCCCCCAACTCTCCTCTATGTCCATTACTTCTGAAATGAAAGTAGAAAAAGAAGCTAATTATTTTGCAACTAATTTAATTATTGATGGTAGACACAAAGAGCTTCAGTTACCTACCAAATATGAGATATTAGATTATTACGGCTTACCTTGGTACTTGGACAGATACATATATAGTAGAATATAAATTATTTTATAGTTTTAGCAAGTAGTTACAAATTACTATAGTTTCACTAATAAATATAAGGAGTTTAAATATGTTATATTATAGCGGATTAGAAGAAATTATTTTTAATAAACATGAATTTATTGAAGAGCCTGATGAATTAATTATTATCAGCGGATACATTGGTCCTTCACCATTAAAACGTTTAGAAGAATTACCTGTATCTATGAAAATAACTGTTATTGGTGGTATGTATACAAATGGTATAGATAAACGACTTTATTCTTCTATAGAAAAAATAAAAGAGGATAATCCTCGTCTTACCGTAAAATTTTCAACTCAAGAAATCCATTCAAAAATATACATATGGAAAAAAAAGGGAAAAACTCTTTCTGCTTTAATTGGGTCAGCAAATTTTTCTTCCAATGGATTGAGAACAAAATTCCGAGAATCCCTAGCTGATGCGACAAGGGATACATTTATTCCACTTGATGATTATTTAAAATTTATCGTTGATAATTCAATAGAAACTCCTATTATAAGCTCAAAACAAGTTGATCTCAAATTAATAACTACAACAAAAACTAAATCAATTGAAGAAGATATGCTCAAACTTACAATTGAAATTCCATTATATAAGATCAAAAATGAAAAACCGGTAGTTATGCCAAAGAGCGGACTGAACTGGGGATTAGCTAGGTTTGGTGGTTCACATGTTGCTGAGGGAGACGGCTATATCGGAATACCTAAGTTCGTTTTCAAAAAGTGTCCAGGACTAATCAATCCATACGATTCAAATTATATTAACTCTAATAGCAAAAAAAAACGAAACTCAGATCCAATTGAACTAATATGGGATGACGGTACAACAATGCCTGCTTCATTCGAAGGTACTCAAACTGTAGGAGATATATTATATCCAAAACAATTAACTTCTTACAGTTCACAGCAGATTCAATTCGAAGGAAAGAGGATTTCCAAAAAAAGTATTTTAGGGCGTTACATGAGAAATCGTTTAAATGTCAGTATTGATGAATTAATAACTTATGAAACACTTGAAAAATACGGTCGTACAACTATTTCATTGTCTTTGATTGAAGAAGGGGTATATTACGCTGATTTTTCAGTATGAAAAAAAATAGGATAAGCTTTCAGCTAGCTTATCCTATTTTTCCGTTCTGCTTCATCTATATTTTTTATCAGCATAGGTAAAACAGTACCTAATTTTTTTGCGAATAAAGGTGGAACTGCATTCCCAATCATTTCAAAATTTGATACCATTGATTCATTAAAATCAAAATCATCTGAAAAAGTTTGTAAACGGGCTGCTTCTCTTACTGTTATACTACGCTTCTGTTCAGGATCCGGGTGGATATGTCTCAGACCATCTTTTTTCAGATGTGCAGGTATTGTATTACTTGGTGAATCCCATCTTAGGACATGATACTTATGAATATTAGTTTTTTTACCTGTTTTTTTATAGTATAGTTCAATCAATTTTTCTGAATTACTATACTTATTTGTTTTATTTTTAATATCTAAAGCCAATTCATAAAATATATCTTGGTCTCTAGAATTATGAAATCTGCTATAATGTCCGTTTATCCCTGTGTTATTAGTATATACATTCTTTTTATCAAGTGGATCCTTAATAGGATAAATGCCAGGTAAATCACCAATGGCATCTCTAACATTTTTTATTTTTTTAATCTTTACAGTAGCTAAAGTCTCTGTATAAAAATGATGTAATATTTTTTGATAATCTACTAGGGTGCTATCTCTTCTTATACCTATTATAATAACTCTTTTTCTCTTTTGTGGAACTCCAAATTCTGTTAAGTCTTGTAAAGCATACGTTCGTAGATCATCTACTATTTCATAACCAATTTCATCGAATCCTTTACGTACTAAATCAGTAATTAATTCACCAGAGGGAATAGCAGATAAAATACCTTCAACATTTTCAAAAACAAATAGTCTTGGTTTATAATAATTAACAATCTTTAAATAAGCCTCAAACAAATAATTTCTATAATCTTCCTTCATCCCATTTTTATCTCTTATGCGACCGGCTAATGAATATGCTTGACAAGGTGGACCACCTGATATTACATCAATAGTTTTATTGCCTACTAATGAATCTAAACCAGTATTCATACCAAATTCTTCGTCTTCCCAACCCCCAATTAACTCATTAGTTCTCTGTATATCAAAGTTCAATACTTTTTCCTTAGCATACTCATCATTATATTTAGTTTCTAATCGGTGGACCAGTGTTCTAACTTGTGGTTTTAACCATTCCACTGCACCGATCAGATTAAAATTTCCAGTTTGCTCAAAACCATCTAATAAACCACCTGCTCCAGCAAATAATTCAATATTATTGAGTTTATTCAAAACGCAGCCTCCTATATATTTAATTCAATTTGTTCTGCATAATGAACAATAGTTTTATTCTCAGTTGATTTGTAACCTTCTTCTAAATGTTTAAACATTTTATCTGCAATTGCTTGTGCTAATAAAGGTGGGACAGCATTACCAACTTGTTTATTTTGTTGTGTCTTAGTTCCTAAAAATTGATATTTATCAGGAAATGATTGTAACCTTGCATTTTCTCTTACAGTAGGCACCCTATTCCATTTGTAATGGAAATGATTTCTATGCCCAGTGTCTATAGTTCGTGAAGGTTTTTTACTATGATATCTTGTCCAAGCTTCATTAAATTTTCTGGATTCACCGACTCCCACTGGCAGATCTTTGTAGTTGCCACCTTCTGGCACTTGACTTATTACCCATTTAACTTCATCTGTATGTTTTGTTCCAACATGGTTATAAATATATTTACTATTGATGCGCATTAATTTTTGATACTCACTTTGTGGCTTAACTTCATACTCCATAATATTTTCACCTAACGAATCTTCTAAAGAAGGCAAGTCTGATATTGCTTCAGCTGTTCCAATATACTCTTCCTTTGAAAGATATGCCTCGGGAAATTCAAAATAATCATAGTTTAAGTTTTTAAGAAATCCAACAAAAAACATTCTTTTTCTCATTTGTGGGACGCCATAGTCAGCAGCGAGCAAAGGTTTACTAGTGACAGAAACAGCATACCCCATGTCTTCAAAAGTGTTAATAATTTGTTGTTTCACAGCACCTTTATACAAAGTAGCCATTCCTGGTACATTCTCAATAAGAAAAGCTTTAGGTCTAAAATGCTCAACTGCATGGACAACAGCAACATACAGCTTATTTCGAGAATCATTAATGTCCCGGGATCCCGTTAAACTAAATCCTTGGCATGGTGGCCCAGCAATTATTACATCAACTTTATTACCTTTTAAGTTATATTCAATATCTTTAATTGATTTTTTTTCATCAAATAAATCTTCTTTTAAAGCTAAAGCTCCTTTAATATTATGACCGTATGTCTTAAGAGCTGCATCGTCGTAATCTATACCAGCTAACACGTTATACCCAGCTTGTACAAATCCTTGGCTTAATCCTCCAGCTCCAGAAAAAAGGTCAATAACATTATAGTTATTTATCATTTATATTGACCTCCTCTTGTGTATATTCAACTATATCACTAATATCACACTCCAAAGTGCGACAAATACGAGCTAGCGAATCCATGCTAACTGTTTTATTTTTACTTAATTTTGATAAAGTCGAGTTTGTTAAACCTGCCTTATCTCGTAATTGAGTTTTATTAATATTTTTATCAATCGTTAACTTCCACAATTTATTATAAGAAAAAGTCATCACAAAACTCCTACATATATTTAGAAATAAATTCCACTTTTATGGAATACTTTGATATTTTACCATACGAAAACATGTTCGTAAACCATATTTTCCCTATTCAATTAAGTTAATAATTAAAACTGAATATAGACTTAAAATACTATCATATATTTGAGTCACAGTAATAACAGATATGTTCACAAAACGGGATATGGATATAAGCAGAAACCTTATGTTCTGCGGATTTGTTTGTTTCTTTCATTTGATTCTCTTTCTCCTTACGCCAAAAAGTCGTACCGCTTTTCGACCACTCTTTAAACGGTGCTCAAGTGCCAACTCCTTGAAATAAGCCAGCAATTTTCAAAACATGAAAAGCTGCTTTCTTATTGTCATCGGAGCTAACCGGCACTTTCACGACCTCTTATATACGCATACTAAACGTATTTAACAAACAAATCCACTAAAAAATCCAAGAATCGATTTCTTGGATGAGTTTTTCTTTGGTTGTTTTGGAGACTTGGTTGTAAATTTCCAGTGTGGTTTTCATGTTGGCATGCCCTACACGTTCCATGATTGCTTTGTGCCGCTTGAAAACAGGAATCAAGTGATTCGATTCCTATTTTCATACTATTTTTGTTTTTTTACTGTCCACTTGACAAGGGGCACTTCAAAGAATCAACCTTTGGATTCCCCCCCTAATTTTACTTCTCATACTATATTCATTTCCTCTCTGGCTAATATCTCCTTAACGAATGGACTATCTATTTAAACAGCAACGATGATTATATTTCCCATAAATTTTCAGTCTAGTTTAATAATATGCATAAATCGTTATTCGTATTATTTAGCTAATCCTACTAATTTACGTTGCCTTCTATATTCCTCATTCGCGCTATACATCATTACTGTATTAAGTTCTTTAGCAGTAGCATTTTCTGATAAGTAAGATATACTTTTGTTGTATTTATTTACAATTTTCCATACTTGTCCTTTTTCATCCATCTTCCTTCCCATCTATCTATTACTAACAGTTATCCAATTTTTAATATAAGAAGCATTATTGCTTCAAATACCTGTACTTAATTTTTCAATGTCATTTTCTAGTAATCTATAGGTGGTAACTTTTTATCTCTAAAAAAGCAAAAAACTTTGCATATCCCACTTTATTTATACTCAGCCCCTTTGACACAAGCAAAGCTTCTATATCGCTTATATGTTCAACTCACTTCTAAGTTGTTGTTTGAACTGCTTACCAGTATACGTGCTATTTATAATCTTACTGATTATCTTCCCCCTATTTACAAGGGTCGCAAAACTTTTTTTGTCACTATTTTGTGAGGTGGGTGTTAAAACATTTTCTGTTGTTGTTTCTTTTGGCCTATCTTTTGGTATTTCTTTTAATGTAACCTTTTTTTCAAGATTTTCATAATTCCATAGATGCATCATTACTTGGAACATAAACATAAATCCGTTTCCTAATTTTGAATGATCGGCACTTCTTTTAAAACGTGGTCGTATGTCAAACTCATTTCCTTGTGCAATATCTCGAATAATGATCATTGCCATTTCTGCATCCATTAATTGAAAATTACTTCGTAACATAGAATCTACTTTTAGTGCTTCAACAACAGTATTTTTAGATAGATTCGGTTTGTTTTGTTCCAGAGCTAGTCTTTTAACAAACCTCTCAAATGTCTCCGACAGTACAAAGCTAGGATAATAACGTAGAAACTCATCTCTCAAGTCTTTTCCGCTTCTTCTTGTCCCTATTGTAGGTAAAGTATAGGCTATAATGTCATCTGTCGAAGATGCAAGATGTGTGGCTTCATGCATAATCGTTTCCTCTGGAGCTGTTTTTAACTGCTCTTCTGGAGAAATAGCTGGCTTTAAGTGAAAAGCATCTGCCATAATAATGATTCGACATTCGCCATCTTGTTTAAATACAAATGCATACGCATTTAAATATTCATTATATTGTGAATAATAGTTTTGTGTGATTTCATCTTGAACAAGGTCAGATGAGACAATCCACATGTTTTCAAATCCCCAATCCGCTGACTGTCGAAGAAATAACTCCCCCTTTTCTGCGATCGACAGGACTCTTTTGATGATTTCTCTTAAAACCTGTTCTTGGTTCGTTGCTTCTACTAAGTCAAACATTTGAATCAAATATTTCCCTACTTTTGTTTCAGCAATTGTAGATTGTTTTAATAATTTCGAACAAATTTCTTTGGCTTTGCTGAAATTTTCTACTGCTTTATAAAACTCTTGGGATAATTCTTCGATAAATGGTTTGAGAAAGTCAGGAACCTTTGTGGCATCAAAGCCCACAAATACTCGATAGTCAGCTCGAAAGTTTGTGGTACCTCCCTCCTCTACTTGACTAGTCAACTCGTTTTCTTTTACGAATTCAATTTCCCCTTCATTTGGATTACCGGGTTGTTCAGGTACCAGGTCAGGCGCTACTTCTTCAATATTTTGAGCAATAGAATCCTCTACCCATCCTTTCATAATCTCTAAATCTTCGTCTGTAAATAGAGGCTCTGGCGGTTGATTGAGCGTCACGTCTTCATTAGGAAATGATGTTTCTACCCATTCCTCTAATTCTGTTAAGTCACTAGTTGCCACAATAGGGACATTCGAAGGTCCCGCATCTAATAGATCATCAATTGCTTTTGATATTGCTTCACCTAGACCCTCTTCTTCAGGAATTACCTGATGTTGAGAAACTTTCTTAGTCAACAAATCGTTAATTGTACGAGACAATGCGCTTTCTACCAAAGCTTGATCGTTTATATAATAATTTTGTGGCTCCGAAATAAAGCTAGTTAACGGTGTAAGTGCCACATCGTTATCTTCATATCTTGGAAATTGGTAATCATTTGGAGTGACTACTGCTTGTCTGAATTTGTTCCAATCACTTATTTTCCCTGCCCCTGTAGGGATTGTATTATATGGTGGGAATATTCTATTTTTAGAGGTCTCTTCCTGTGATGTGCTCGCGATACCTGCCTTTGAGGTACTAGCCTTCTCATGTTTCCCACCAGTTTTTGACACGGCACTCATATGATCAACAGAGACTCTTTCTAAATGAGTCTCAAAACGAAAATGTTGAATGCTAGAATCAAATCGTAATACAGTTAGCGGTTCTAGAATATTCTTTTTTACTAAATGGTATCGATTCTCTTCCATGTCCAACAAAATCAATGGAATGTACCGATGTGTGATTTTTATATACGTTCTTCCTGCTGCATCGCTCATCAACCCATACGCATCTGGAGCGGAAAGACCAGTTGGATCTAGTAACACTTCAAATCGGTTGATTTGACTCTCAACAACGGTTGTTACTTCTTTAGAGAGAAGGGGTGACGTCCCTGGCTCAAAATACCATTCCACCCCATTGAAATTGACTGGAAATATCTCATTTCCATCAATAACATCGTAACGTACCCCATGGCCTTTCACTGGCTCAATTCTGATAGGTATAATTTGGTCATTCATTTTTATACCATACGAGATGGATTTATCTTTATTTTGTATGGTATAAACTATCCCCTCCCCATATCCCTTTGGGTAAATATTCGCTTCTTCAACAAACGGAACGTCTTTATCTACTTTCTTTGTTAAGCGATCAATCAATGCTTTTTGTTCTGGCGTAAAAGATGCTGCCCCTTCAAATTCTCTTAGTTGATTGCCTCTCAAAGTAAAGTATTTACCAGAGACATCGCCATTTTTTAAATCTGTCACCTTCATATATAATTTATTTTTTACCCATTTCACTTGAACTTCTGGACCATTTCTTGGTAAATGTGTACGGATGTATATGTCAGACCAATCTGTTGTTTCTTTTTGTAACTTTTCTAGTTTTAACAAGATTTCTTTGATACTATGGTTTAAAAAATTTTGATTTTTTAATGTCACTAATCCTTTTATGACTAATTGACTCCCACCTACAACTAACTCAAAACCGGGATCAATATAGCGTGCCACGCCTGCTATGAGAGCTCTCAGTTCTGCTGGATTAGGGATTACGTTCGCACTGCTCATTATTGCATTTCTTAATCCACCTCGTGCAATTGCTCTGGCTACGCCCACAACAAACTTCGTATTCAAAGCAGTAACCGTTCCAAACAAAGGAATCAGCAGAACAACATCAATTAGACAAGAAGACACGGCCTCACCCACTTGTCCATTTATACTACTTACCACACAATCGTAAAACGGAATAATATGCTTCACCATATCCCATATTTTTTCAGTTGTTGACTTGTCATTTCCTGACTCATACAGTTGTCGGTAGAATGCATCACGGTGCTTACTGCTGATATTCTCGACGAATGTCTCTACGTCAGTTCCACGAGATAATTCTTTATCGCGATGGACTTTAACAGTAAATGTATAGTGTTTTTTATTTATCAAGACCCCATCACGGTCTTTTTGAAAACCTTGATTCCAAATGTACTTCTGATCAAACAAACCATATTTAAGATATAATAATGGATCAGTATCGACACGATATAACATATACCCACTGTCTTCATCCAATGCTTTTAATGCGTATAAACGTTCTTCATTGTTGCAAATGGCAACGAACAGATTGGTATTTTCTAACTTAAGGATTGTATCGAGCCAATCCACGCGTTTTGTAAAGGAAACTGGTGGCATACCCGGCGCACCTGCACCTCCTCCGACATAAGGAGCTTCATTTTTCAACTGCGCCGAAGCTTCGTAAATTTTGGTATCAGCCGAAAATATAAAGCTAAGCTCCTCAGGAATTACTATTTTTAGTGCCAGTTCAATCAACTTCTTATTGAACGAGTGATAGGCATTCGAAACAGCTTTAGTTAGGTGTGTGTATTTCTCATTAATATTTGGCAAGTCCAAAAGTTTAGGACATGGATTTTTCCCCTTAAGATATATCTGATCAAACCCTCTGACATCTATTACTCCCTTTTGTCTACATTCTTCGGCTACTTCTTTTGCCAACGCTTGCTTACGACGCCACTCCCTGAATGCTTTTTCATACATTTGATAAGAAACATGTATCATTTTATGTAGCTCTAAAATTTTGAAATAACCTTTCTGTCGATAACCTATGAAAGTGCTTAAGGCAAACTCTTTATGGTTTCCTTTTTCTAATGCTTCACTTAATCCCTTCGGATCGAGTTGAGCAATGGCTAATAGTGCTGGCGTGATTAGATATTGCAACTGATTAAGTGAATCGACGCCTTGTTTACTGACTGTCTCACAAAAAAACTCGCCAAACGCTCGAATTTCCGTTTGGTTGAACTGTTTCAGATATCCTGCATCTTTTAATAACATCGAACCTGTTAACTGCATTAATGTATCATAATCAGAAATCGGTAAATCATCAGATAGATTACTTGCCTCTAAAAGATAATTTGGTAATACGCGATCGACTAGATGGATCCATAAACTCTTTAAATTCGCTTGATCCTCCTCTTGCTTTCGTGAATCAGCAAGTGTATGTGCTCGAGGTAGAGGATCGATCAAACCCGATTTTTTCAACTCCTCTAGCTCAAACAGCTTTCTGAGCTGTCCAATCGTATAGGATGATGGATCTGAAGATGCAAGTATACTTTTAGCTATGTATGCTTCGATTGAACTTTCTAATAAATTTTCAACAGCCCATTTGGAAACCGTAGCTTCTGCAAGATTATCGGAGATTTTTTCCTCTAATTCTCCACCATATAGATTTAACTCTTTAAGAATGATCATCGCGATTGCTTGTAAGTTTTCATGTATGATCACTCGTTTGTCACCACTTCGTATCAACCATTTTCCCATTACAACGAATAGATCTTCTTTCGTTGATTCATTTGCTAATAGGCCTTTATTGTAAAAAAAACGTTTCACCTGTTCCATTACTCGTCCCTCACGCCACTGATCCCCGTCACTAGTTGTTTTTAAACTAATGATATTTCCTAAGATATCTTGTTTATCTTTAGGTATATCTGCAGGGGGTACAGATGAATTCGAACTAGTTGATTGTTCAAATATACTAGATGTTCTATTTTCATTTAAAGAAGTGACATCTTCAATCGTTTGAGAAAGCCAAACAATGAAAGTGATTTTTGCCTCCATGTCTGAGATTACTCCATCTTGTTCTTCACCAATAATCAATCGAGCGATTTCTTTCACTTTCACCATATCAATTGTTTCTTGAGTAGTATCTTCAAGTAATGTCCATTCTGACACTTTTTCAACTAACAAACGAAGATTAGAGATATCGCAAGGAATCCCTTTTGTAGTTAAAAAAGTGGCAATTCTTTGATTGATTTGTTCTTTTTGAGTAGAATCGATTCCATTTTCAAAATGGTTCTGTAATTCGTTGATTACCTGTTTGGCTGGATCAATATGATTTTCATTCAGAAATGCTTCAATTTTTACCTTTGTCTCTTTCTCTCCCTCTATCTCTTCAGTGATCCCTCCAACAAAACGACGTTCACTTTCTCTGAATTCCTTATAGAAATATCCTTTCTGTGCGTTATTGTTTTCCCATTGGAGAAAAATCTTTCTTGCCTCATCAATGGTAATAAAAGTTTCTTTAATACCATAATTTTTAAGGAGGAGATTGGCTGCCTCTTTTTCTCTTTTGATAATCAAATCATATGTATCAGCTGATAAAGTCCACTCGCGCAATTTTCTGACTAATTCACTCGTAGATGAATTAATAAAATGGGCATTTTGCTCATGGAGAAACGTCCTGACCGCTTCGTTCACTTTAGAAGTTTTGGTGCGATTTTCAAAAAGAGCAAAGTGGTAACAGACAAGAATGATTGGTTGTGTATTAGGTATAGAAAGCGGTCGATCATTAATAAAGTCGGCATAAATTTGATCACTATGTTTTCTTTTCTCTAGGAAATGACTCATCACGGATGTTTCCGGTTGAGCTAGTTGATAAATGTGCGTTTGATTCGTTTGATTTTTGTATGTATTACCCTCTAAAATCGTATTTGTTTTCCATTGCATAAAAATTGCCTGTAATTGAGTCGCAGAAAGAATATCTCCCAACCTTACATTTTCTACGCCATACGCTTTGAGTAAAAAAAAAGCTAAGGTTGCTAACTTTTCTGATATAACTGATACTTCATTTTTTTCACTTATTCCTACCCTATCTTGAAGTCTCTTTATCAGTTCCGTGTCAGTGACAGAATCACTCAATAATCCTTGTTTGATGTACCAATCTTTTAGATGTTTATTTACCGTTTTTGTAGCGTTTCTTCTTAAAAAAAGAAGTTCGTTATAATAAAAAATCGGCAATGGTTGATCCTGATCGATTGCGGGAAAACGATTTGCCGAAATCGCTTCAGTCACTTTAGATAATAATGTTAATTCAGTCGCATTCATTGTAGCTTTATCTTGATTCATCTGGGTATCCATTATGATTGTTTGGTTCTTCATCAAAGCAAAATTTTTATTTATTGAAAATGTAACGTTTAAAAAAATATTATTATTTCGCCATTGGAGAAATACTTCAATGGCTCTACTATCCGTCAGATGTTCTTCGGAAAGATCATAAGCTTTCAAAATGATTCGAGCAATTTGTTTTCTTTTATCCAAAATATCTTGATTCGTGTTCCCTCTATTTCCCCAGTATTGGATTGCAAGAAACAACTCTCTGAGCGATGATTCATTCGACAAACACAACTCCTTATCATGCTGGCACACACGCTCAATAATCACTTTATTAACCGTCTCCGTCTTATCACGCTTGCTAAAAACCGCTAAATCAAACCATACTGGCCTCAGTGATTCAACTATTTTTTCTGAAGTAAGTTCATTTTTCATATAAGACGAAATCGTAGACTCGATTTTTTTTAGTGTATGATCCGAAAAGTCTTCATATGATTTCAGTGGAATGTTCACACTTCTATCCAATGGGAATATTTTTTTTCTACCATCGGATAATTTGACAGGAATCGTTGCCGCTTCTGCAACTCTTACTTTTAATGGATCCAATATTTCAAGGAATCGGTCAACGCTTTCCGTTGCTTTCTCCATTAATGTCCATACCATATTAAATTGTTCTTTTACTATTGAGCTGTTATCTAGATGTTTAGTGAGTTGAAATAAGTTGGGGAAGAAATGTTGTATTGGATGTCTAATATTCTTTCTAACTTGGGTAGTTTCCGAATTTTTTGTTTCATAGTAGGGAGGAAAAGTTTGCTTGAAAAAGGGGAAAAAATAGTCAATTAAAAGGTATCCATTTGCATTTTCTTGTTTTTCTGTAAATATACTATTTAAAAATCCACTAAAATAAATGGGAAATAAATCAATCTTCTCTATCGGAAATTCTTCTACATTTGATACTGCTCCTTCAGTTGCATTTACTGAAAAATATTTATTTGTCAAAGAATATAAATCTTCCATGTGGAATTGAAAAACAGTTTTTAATGTTTCAGTCATATCCTTTCCAATAGAAAATGGCAAGTCGTTTTCTGTGCTAGTTTTTTTAAAGTGAAACTTTTTAATGTCTATTGGGCGGTATGTTTGTTGACCTAGCCTTTCTTGTGAATCGATGATGGCTCTCTGACAGATTGTTTTAAAGTGAGATTGTGTATGATTGGGAACTTGCCACATTCCCCAATGTAGTCGATAGTTAAACTCACTATTGGTTGTACAATTTTCAAGTTTCGAAATCCCGTGAACTACCTGATGAATATTGACACTCCATTGATGAGCTTTTTCAGCTAAGTACATCATCGGAGGATTATTAGAATTCCCTTCAATGATTGGTCCGACTATCGTATTGTTACCTGTTTCTGCCTGAAAATGCAACCGGTTAGAAGTAGAAGTTGAAACAAAAGATTGAACTGTGAGAAATTCTTCTTGATTACGCACTTCTATGAAGGTGTCTACTTCAAAAGCGGAAGAAGCTCCTTTACCTGTTTGTTGAAGATTGGGTGATACTTTATCGGATAATCGAAAATTCCCTAATACACTTAATAGATAAAGGAATCCTAGCGGACTGTGAAATCCCTTGGGGCTGAGCGTCTGTCCCATACTATTGGCTAAAGCGTTCAACCATCTTTGTTCTGCTTTGTGATTATATTTCTTTTGACATTGATAATAAAATTCACCATTTTTTTTCCTATAAACTTCTATTATCATTTTTTTCACTCCTTCATCTGTTTTAATAAAAAAAATTATGTAATAATCATATTTTTAATCATAGAGAGTGTTAAGCCTGGATACCGAAATAAAGGAAAAGCATATCGTCAATAGCAATAAAAAAAAACTAAAAAAATTTTATTTTTATATACGTTAATTGTACAAAAAATATGACTATCCAATGTGACTTTATTTGAATGATTGATGAAAAAAATGGTCTATTCATAGTGATGACAGATATACTCAATAAAGAAATATGGATAGAAGCAGAAAACTTACATCCTGTAGATTTGTTTGCCTCTCCTTTAATTTTTCTTTAGTTGTTGTCGAAACTTAGTTACAAATTCCCATTGTAATTTTCATATAGAAACGTTCGACACACATCAGGTTAACCATGATGACATAGCTAATTTAACAAAGGATATGATTTATCTTTTCTGTTGTTACTGAATATAAAACTATCATAACAATGAAGCGCGCCCCCAAAGTTAGACCCAAAAATCTAACTTAGGGGGTATTTTAGTGACTAGATACGATTACGCATTTAAAAAACAGATAGTTGAAGCTTACCAAGGAAGTGAAGGTGTTTATAAAACATTGACGGATTGGTATAGTATTCCAGACTCCTATCCAGTTAAAACGGATAAAGACAGTTTAGACGCTCGAATTTAATGCTTTTCACAAGAAAAAAACGAAACAAAGTTACTCTTCTCAATTCAAACAAGATGTCACATACTATTAGTTGAATAGTGATAAATCTTATCTTGACATTACCCTGAAATACGGCTTGTCCTCCAACGCTCCAGGTTTTTCATTGGCATCAATCATCCCTCAAATAAGGCATTTAAAGTTTTTCACCGAAACCGAAAGGAAAATTTTCATGGAAAGCCAATCATCAAAAAATTATATCTTAGCACAATCCATTGGTTAGTGGATCGAGTATTAGAATCATCTGCGCATCAAAACGAAACTCGGCTGCAGTCCTGTTCAATATCGTAAACGAATGGCAACATAAACATACCGACAAGATTTCTCCAGTCGGTACTAGGTCTCACTATTGGATCTCTCTTCATAAAGAGTATAGTTTACAAAAATTATTTATCTAACCCAATTAATTTACGTTGTTTCCGATTGGATTCATTTGCTACATACTGAAGAACTGTCATAAATTCTTTTCTAGTTGCTTTTTTATTGAGATTACCATAGCTACGGTTATATTTTTTCATAATTGCTTCTGCTTTTTCTTTATCAGTCATATAACTTTTCCTCCAATTCTTCTGCTGTAAATAATTCTGGCAAAATAAGATCTATATCTGAAATATCTGGAACTATTGTAGCAATTCCATTATTATAGTCTTTTAAAATCACATGTACAGAAATAGATTCGTCATACTGTTTTATTACTTCACGCACATTATCCCGAGACCTAAAATACGCATTAATAAAGCGGTCTTTAGGAACAAATCGTCCCTCTACTTTTTCTCGAATTTTTGTATAGTCCCAAACAATGAGAGGATCTTGGAAGATAAAATAAATTGTCACATCATAATCTCGAGAAAGACATCTTTCAATATTCTGTTTTGCTCGGCCAATTGCAAATGTTCCATCTAAAAGAAAAGAATAGCCATTTTTCAAAATCATGTCTAAAGAATAATCAACTAACCAAGATGATCCACTTTGAAAATCAGAAGAATTACTGCCGGTATAGCCTGGAAACTTTGCTCGAAAAATGTCTGCATCAATTCTACAAATATCTTCTGATAATTCTAATAGGCTAATCGCTACCTCGGTTTTTCCAGCACCAGGTGTGCCAGCCATAAATATAGCTTCCTTTTGATCAGTAGTTTTACTTTTACCTTGAATTACTTCATTTAAAGATTTTGTTAACTTGAATCACAGACTTTCAGTTCCTAATATTTGATGTTTTTATTCACTTGTATAGATACTCATGAATCAATTTCGCAGTTATTTCTTAATATGTATAGATTGCACCTCTTTATCTAATACAAACCATCTATTTTAATAACTAATTTTATAGACTATTTTTATCTTTTAGATTACGAGCAATGTCGATCATCAGCATAATAAACATAAAAGGACCAGTTACACTCAACAAAAATGCACCTAAGAATATAGCTAGTAATGGCATAGCGCCTATACCATTTTCACTTGCATCTAAATGAGGAAAAATTTTGAAAATAACTAAAAATACAAACGGTATAAATACTAATATAAACATACTTATTAAAAACAACACTAAACTTATGTTCCTAATTTTCTTAAACATAGTACACCACATTTCCAATTTTTTGTTATTATTATGTAGTAAAATTTAGCTTCGTACAAATTTTAACCAGAGTAATAAGAAAATTTATTATTAGTTAAAACGTAATAATATTAAGTTAAGTGATAGAATAAAAAATCCTATGTATATATGAAACTTGCACTTTGTTAAATAAGCTTCTGTCTTCGTATAATCTGACCTTGATAAACTTTTCCCAAGGTTTTGTCGTACTAATTTTTTTATTCTCAATAAAAAACCAATACCTATACTAAAAAATATAATACTTAAGAAACATAAGCTTATACGGGCCACTAAATATATCACTCTGATTCACCTAAATTCTTTTCAATATCTATAGTCAAAAGTTTATGCAAAAAAATTATATTTTTCTAACAGTATATCTAAATTTTCTACAGTTTTTCCAGCAGCTAATGCTCCTATTAGTTCTAGTGTATATTGTATGCTAAAGCTTTACCAAGTACTGACGTTATGACATCTTGAACAATAATTATATTTTCTATGACCCGAGCTATGTTTCACTTATTGTTCCTATTATTTCCGCTGCTTACTACCTGCTATACTTGTTCTTTTTTTAGTTAGGTAATTTCTCCTCTAATTCCTCTAAGTTTCTAATCATCATATATACCTTTGCAAGCATTGTTAATCAATTTTTTTAAGGGTATCAAAATGTCTTTTTACTGATAAGTTAAATAATATAAAAAAACACTCCTTTATTTTTCTAGTTTTGTCATCTATACTTATTTAACTCCTCAACTTATTAAGAAGTTTTAGACCGATCGTCCTTTTTTTCTTGGTATCTAAGATGTAGAGTATATACTAATAACATTGTTATACCAAACGGAGCAGTAATATACATCCCCCATAACGATAACCCTATACATAATAATACAATATTGCCATCAATAAAATTAGGAAACAAATGACTCAATACACTTAAAATAAAGGGCATCACAATCAACATAAACGTATTAACACCTAATAGAAGTTGACTTATAGAATATATTTTTTTCATTTGTCCACTCTTTTCTTTAGTCTACAAGTTCAAACCTGTATTTTGTTTTCAACTACTTCCATCAGTTTTCTATAAAAATTATATTTTTGATTTAATGGCTTTCTTATAGATATATACGTAAAAACTCTGGATTCTATCCTATCAACTAAATTCAAATATTTTTCTTTTTATTCCGTCTCGCTCAAGTTATTTGCCTTCCAGAATTATAAAGCAAGGATTAATACCAGTTATTCTACATAACTACCTACTACAATTGTTCGAGGTCTTTTAGGATCATTTTGAGAATCTGTTCTTCTGACATGTCATCAGTTATTGTTTTTTCATTCTCTAATCTCAAATAATCTTTTTCCAACCACCATTTCTTCATGACTTTTTCACCCCATTGGGCACTTTTCTCTCTTGTTTTATGTCGATTGACTGTTTCACCAAAAGAAATATCAAAGTAATAAATATGCGCGTTCTGTTGAAAATTCGAAACTAGATCAACAAACATCTCTTTATAAATATGAGTGCCTAGTATTCCTTCTATAACAATAACTTTAAATTTCCCTTGACCAAATAATGCGATGGATTGGATCAAGTCAGCTGTGGGATTTTCTAAGCGGTCTTTTACGTTGAGTATGTGTAATCTAACTTCATCTTGCGATATCAACATTACTTCTCCTCGAGGAAATGATTGGCGTATCTTCGATGCAATCGTCGATTTTCCACTTGCAGAATTTCCACGCAGAATAATTAATTTGCTGTTCATTTACTTTATTCTACCTCCTTTTATTCAGGGTTTATAAATTTTCTGTTGCACTCGTTTGCTCTCTATGTAAATTATCAGCACCTGTCAGTAAAATTACTTCTCTTCGATTTTTTATGGTTTTACTTCTCATATCTCTACACCCTCCTAGCTTAATAATAATCACCTCACAGATTCTTAGCCATGTTTAACTTTGCCAAAACTATACTGATTGATACTGTAAACTTCTGGATAACTTATATATTCAGTTTACTTTGGATCGAATCCATTTTGATTAATTATTAATTAGCGTATCATTGATAGTCCCACTGATTCTCTCCTCTCTTTTGACAGCTGTCAAAACCTTTATTTGTGTATTTTGCGCAATCGTCAATAAAACTTTCTCTGTCTTAATATTTTTTATGCCTTATTTATTATAACCATTCGCTAAAATGAGGAACTGTCTATGTATATGCTCTTTAATGCTACCTTCATTAGTTTCGATTTGCATAAATTAATGATTGTACTAATGAAAGCGTAACAGCATCATGTTTATTGAAATCACAAAAAATCCTATATAGACACAAAACTTACATTTCATTAAATAGATTTTGCTTTTAAGAGCGTCTGACCTTGATAAACTTTTCCCAAGGTTTTGTCGTACTAATTTTTTTATTCCCCATAAAAAGCTAATACCCATACTAAAACACATCATACTAAAAAAATATAAGCTTATCCGAACCATTAAATATATCACTATTTTACACCTAAGACCTTCTATGTATGTAATGTTAAAAAAAGATAACTATTGTTTTTCTGACCATTCTAGCTATACCTTCTGTAATAATTCTCTTGACCCTGGTTCATACTTGTACCAATAAAATTTTAATTACAAAAAAATTATTAATCTTTAGAACTTTTTTTCATAATATGCAAAAAATCATGAATTACCTTTAAACCACACGTTTAATATAACCTAATAACATCGTTATTATTTAAACTAATCATAAAAACTTATTTTGAACGCATAAACGTTAAATTTATCTCAATCAAGTATGATAAAATCAGCAAAACAAAAAAGCCATACACATATTGCCTGTACGACTTCCGTATCCAATCCATTTTTATCCTAACCAACTAATCCTCTCTGTCATTTATTCGCTTCATCTGCTACATATTTCATCCCAG
This sequence comes from Enterococcus sp. 1001283B150225_161107_E12, assembly GCF_015556925.1. Lineage (NCBI taxonomy): Bacteria > Bacillati > Bacillota > Bacilli > Lactobacillales > Enterococcaceae > Enterococcus > Enterococcus sp. 1001283B150225_161107_E12. The sequence continues at coordinate 53,766 of NZ_JADNNI010000015.1, forward strand.
CATAAAATTCTTTTGCTATGACAATCTCTACTAAATCAACAATACTTTTAATTTACATTTCTTGTATCTTTTCCTTTTCCCTTCATAATTGTATTTTTATTTAACTGATTGATAAACTACTTAGGCAAAATAAAACTCAGTTGAACATCCTCCGTCTTTATACTATGTCTATAAAAAGAAGGAATGTTCAACCAACCTTGTTTTTTGGTGCGAAAAAATAGAAGAGATATAAGTAATTTCATGCATCTGTTCTTTTGTCGAAATCACCTATTTAGCAAAGCTCATTAACACCGCCTTTTCAATCGAAAATTAAGCGATAAAAACTTGGTATTTCTGATAAAATGACTACTTGTAAATCTTTATCGGGCGGAAATATTTCTAACTCTTTCGACTTTGGCTAGAAAATGATATGTCAAGAAGTTTCAACTGGTTTGAGGGACCGCTTGAACTTTTTAATTATTGAAACAGGACTGTCACATTTGCAACCACACGCACTGTTCGTCCATTTGGATATGAAAGCATTAGCTCTAGCTTATGTTGACCAACTTTTGATAGAACTTCAGGATTCAAAATAGTGATTTCAGGACGATCATTTTCTTCTATATGGGTCTGCTCAACAAAATCAAATGGATCATAAGGTTCTCCTAAAACAATCTCAACCCTCCGGCCAACAGGAAATGCATCTTGTATTGGTATTTGCGTTTCTTTATATTGATCATACAATGTAGAATCGATCAAACTTCTCCAATTCTTTGGCATTTTGTCATACTCTGCAGAGGTCCAATACTCAACATTTAATTGTCGATCAGATGTGTCATCACGTGTATTGCCAGAAACATACGTTGACTCTCCTTTAAAACCTTCAGAAGCTTGATTCATGATCAATAGCTCTCTCCGGCGGTTGGCTGGAATATTGTGATAATTGATAAATTGATTATCAATAAATACTCCATTATATACGTTGTCCTTTCCAGTATGCCGATTATACTCTATCCCAATCGCGTATTTATCCTGCCACTCTTTAAAATCAAACACGTTATTTGCTACTAGCCAATTCGATAACTCCGCTACTTGACCTTGATCAAAACTATCTCCTAATCCAAATTCTGGTGTTTCATACATAATAATACCGGTATTACGTAGATAATTATTCATGATTGTGATGTTACGTCCTGATTTGAATTTAAATCCACCATAAGGTCCATTGTGCAATCCACGAACGTGATTGCCTATAACCTGTACATTCTGTGATCCTCTTAGATAGATGGCATGATCACCTACCACACCATATCGATCCTCGTTCTCGTACATCTGCTGGAAGAAATTATCTTTTATCAAAACATTCTTCGAATTACTATATGAATTGACACCACAAGAAAGATAGTTTTGTTCGTTATGTTCAAGAGACATTTGCTCAGACTCCAACGCAGATTGTAGACGATTGATGGTTTTGATAATCTCAGGATTGCTAAAGCTCTTGATTGCCTCTAACTCATTGATCCGTAATCCAAATAGATTATCTGTAATCTGTACGTTTTCCATATACTCATATCTTCCAACCGTCGAAAAACCACCAATATAGATTGCCCGATTTTCTGTATCTGGCGTGGCATGTTCATGGTCTCTCATAAATATATTATTTTGCATAGTTGCCCCATTGGATGTCTGTAGGTTGATCGGATACAAAGAGACAGGATGATAAAACACATTATCATTGATGGTAATGTTATTTGCTAAACGTGTAAAAATTCCTACTCCATCGAAAAACAATGAATGAATCTCAATATTGTGGCTTGTCTGGTAATTTTCATCTGACAAATAAACGTTTTGTCCTGTTTCATTTTTCAATATCGTTGGATTCTCTTCTTCTCCTTTGATCTTGAGACCGCTTCTTAACACCACATTTTTATTGATGATATACGTATCAGCTGGAATATATAACTGTTTTGTTAAAGAATTGGTGTGATCAATAATCGTTTGTAATTGATCTGACTGATCTTCTAAACTCTCACGTCGCAACGCGTGCTCCCCAAAAATCGTCTCATCTGTTGCATCTAACCATTCGGTGTGCTGCGCCGGAAAAGTTTTTTGGTCCTCTAACTCATTCGTTGCTTCTGCGTTTATATTTGCTGGTATGCTTATTAAAAATAGAACCAGAAAACATAACATCATTTTTAGTTGTCGTTTGTTCATTTGTCTCTCCATTCTTTTTAGCTGTGATTGGCTATCGTTCTAAACAGGAAGTATTCTTTTATTTTTGGTGTTAGGTACCTTTTGTTTTAAGACACTATAAAATAACGAACGATATCCATTTGTAGATTAGCAGATAAATAAATAGTTTGGCACTCAATAATTTCATTCACAGGTGAAATTATTGAGTTCTTTCGCAAAAAAAATAGTTGAGCAACAGTTTTACCTAAAAAGACCCGACTAAATTTCTCTAGTCGGGTAACAGTCCTATTCGTTATAAATTATCACTTGAAACTTGATAAACCTTTTCTATTTTCTTTATCAATTATCGGGGTTATCTTAAACTCTTTTTCACCATACACTCGATGCATCGTCCACTGATCGATAAATGGTACTGTTAGATTCATGACAACAATCGCTACGCCGATCCCCCCTGGTAAATCTAAGACAATTCTTAAAACGGCACATAGTAAACCACAGCCGATAGCGAAATAATACTTCCCTTTATCGGTTGCAGGTGAAGTCGTATAGTCTGTTACCATGAAAACAGCTGCCATGATCAATGCTCCACTAAGCAAATGAGCTGTAGCAAAGCTGAAATTAAACCCACTATAAATCAAAATCGCTAGATAGAAAGAGCTTAGGGTTAATAAAGGAACGAATGGATGGATGATTTTTCGCACGATCAAATAGCCTCCAGCAATCAATAAAAGCAGTTTACTTGTTTCCCCCATTGGACCGCCTAGATCAATCCCTAAGAAAAGTTTCCACCATTCAGGTGTGGTCGCGCTGATTTCTCGAGAAAAATGACCAAGTGCCACAAGTGGCGTCACAGTTGTGATCACATCTGGTCCTGGTGCGATCCAATTAGTGATCCAAGGAGATAAAAACAGCTTTAGAAGGACTCGTGCTGCTACTGCGGGATTGATCCAGTTCCTTCCTAACCCGCCTCCTAGATGCTTTACAAGGACGATAGCAATAAAGTCCCCGACAAGCACTGTCCATAATGGTGCACTAGTAGGTAATGTCAAAGCTAACAGCCAACCTGTGATCACAGCAGTCAAATCATTGACCGTGATCGGTTGTTTACTTGCTTTTTGGATAACCCCTTCAAGTAAGACACATGTGAGGATACTGGTAATGATCATCACTAACGAACGCCAACCAAAAAAGTAACTAGCACCAATCGTTGGAAATATAAGGGCAATCAACACTTGTTTCATTTTCCATTGGCTTGTCCAATCATTACGGATATGCGGACCATTGATCGTTCCGTTTCCTAGATATTTCGTACTCATCCTTTTGCCTCCATGATCTGATTTTTTACTGCTCTGATATCTTTTAATAAATCGATTTTTGAAGGACAGATAAATGAACAAGCACCACATTCTAAACAATTCAACGCGCCTAACTGTTCGGCTGTCTGAAGATCCTGATGACGGTACGCTTGACTGATCAAGATCGGATGTAGACCGATTGGGCACGCATTCACACACTCGCTACATTTGATACATTTTTGTTCCTTTGGGATCATTGCCTCTGCTGCAGACAATGCCAAAATCAAATTAGTCGTTTTTGTGACTGGTTCATCTAATGATTGGATCAGTTTCCCCATCATCGGACCACCATTCAATACCTTAAGAGGTGACGACACAAATCCACCACACGCATCAATCAATTCCTCTACTGGTGTGCCAATTCGTACTCGTAGATTTTTTCCTTCTTTGATCGGTGTACCTGAAACTGTTACTACCCGTTCGAAGGATGCGACCTGCTTCAACGTAGCACTAAAAATACTATGTATCGTCGCTACATTCAAGGTGATCACTCCGACATCAAAAGGGAGCTTGCCTTTAGGTATTTCTTGAGATAATACATGCTTGATCACTAATTTTTCCGCACCTTGAGGATATAGGTCCCCTAGAATATGTAACTGGATTCTTGGATCAATCAGATGTTTATGTAAATGTTCAATCACTTGTACAGATGATTTTTCGATCGCAATCCTTGCTTTTGGGATTTGATAAGTATCCAGAATCATTTGTATACTCTTGATCATTTGTTCGGTATCTTCAATCAATAATCTTCTATCACTAGTAATGGATGGTTCACATTCTGCTGCGTTAATGATCAAGGTATGGATCTTTTGTTCTTCTTGAGGTAGTAGCTTTATGTCAGTTGGAAAACCAGCACCTCCCATCCCTATGATTCCTGCATTCGCAACGATGCTATGTAAATCTTTATTTTTTGTATGTAATAATTCTATACGATCAGAAAAGTCATTTTCTATAATGACCACTTTAGTCAACTGATGATTGACCATGCGCTCCTCGATTTTTTTTACGACTCCTGCCACTGAACTATGTACATTGGCAGATATTCGTCCATCTTTTTCTCCGATGAGTGTCCCAATTGCCACTTTATCTCCTACTTCAACAACAACTTTAGCAGGTTTTCCAAGATGCATAGACATTGGTAAAATAATTTTCTTTGGTGGCGTTAGTTTCTCGATGGCTTGTTGTGCTGTATGTTTGTTTTTATCAAGATAGACGCCATTCAACCTTTTTTTTACTATTAATTTCATTTTCATTCCCCTAACGATAGATAAAAAAGTAATAAATCAAACCGATTGCTACTAATACTAATTGCAAACCTAATCCGATCCATTCATATTTTTTTCGAAACTAATTTTTTTCATTTCTCCCCCTACGATAACAATGATTTTTTTATATAAAACAGTTGTTTTATTATTTGTAAAACTTGATCAAAATAGCACATATCCGCCCATAATCCATTAAATAAAATGATTTTACAGTAAAACCGTTTGCTATTTCCGTTTATATTCAAGTAAATAAAATAACTATTCGACACAAATATAATAACACGATGTAAAGTAATATAAAAGATTAATTTATAAAAATTTTCATCTTATCTTTTTTACTAAATGACAATAACAAAAAAATTCTAACTCATGGGTTGCTTTGAGTTAGAATTTTTTATTGATTTGCTTGCGAGAAATAATTTGAAGGACTACCTTTTACCAAGTCCTGATTGCCAAAAATTATTTTTTGGAACGTAACTATCTATCCTGTAACAATATGCTTACAAATCGTTACTCCACCGCTTGCTTTTCCACATTTTGATGATAGGGACTCTGTTCAAACAACACCTTCCCATGTGAAAAATATAATTCAGCGTCTAAACATTGCCTGTCGTTAAGTAAATCAGTTATGACATTCGCTAATTTGATTACCGCAATTCGATCAAATGCGGTGATCATCGACTGTCCAATTGCTAAATTATCTAAAACAATACTTCTATAGTCGGATAAAGTCGGACAAAACGTTTCAACAAAAGATTCGATTGAACTCACTGAACGGTTCAATAAAAAATGCATAGGATGGCTATTCATATGTTTCAAAAGATATTTTTTATTATTCGTTAAATCAAGTTGATTAGCAATACAAACATCGATTTCATTTGTCAAAGATAGTTCTCTTGTGACTTTACCTGTGATGGTATCGTCAATTTGGATGAACGTTACTTTTTGATGAGAATGTCCAGTATCGACGATCCGATCAATCACTTTTGTTACGCCGTTGATAAATGTATCTGAACCTACTGTATAGTCACCACTTGGGTAATCAAGATAGTTGGATACTGGTACAGTGATTACTGAAAGCCCATGGCTACGTAGCTCATTTGCAAATACAACACTCGAAGTCCCACCTAATAATACGAAGGAGTCGTAATTTTCCTCTTTTATCAATTGAATAAATGGATAGTTTACATGGTTAGTTTCTGAACATAAATAGGAGCAATCAAATAAATGCCAATTATTTACATTTTGATCCAGCTTTGTTTGGATATATTGTTCTTCAGAAAAATTGATTGCGAATAATTCGATTTCTTGTTCAGGTATGGAAAGCACAAGCTGTTCCACCAACCGCTCTCCCCCTTTTACATAGCCTTCTATTGATAAAATGCCAACTTTTTTCGTCATATTCGTTTTCCCCTCACTGTATTCTTTCATTGAATTTCCATACTAAGTCAGTTCCAACAGCTATCTTCCTCAGACAGTAGTAATTTCTCATGCCGATCAAATAAAAAGCAGCCCGATGTAATCGGTATCATTTAATCGTAAATTTTTTTAGAAAAGTCACTTAATTTTGCGATTTTCATAGGATAGACATAGTTTCCTTCCACTATTTTCTATTTAAGTAAAATATACCATATTTATTCCAATATAGCATAGAGGTTTTTTTATTGGTAGAGAAAAGTATAGGAATACTAAAATAGAATCAATTGCGACAGAACAAATTCTGATATTTTTGTATCACGGCAACAGCTAGAAATCGAGGAAGACAAAGACATATCTTCTCTTGGTGATCATTGAATCTGGCTTTAAATCTATTTTCAATCAAAAAATAGACCACAAGTTTGACTTGTAGTCTATTTATATCGTTCGATAACTCAAAATAAAACAGCTTTAAACTTATTGTACCTCCAGCTGTAACAGGTATATTTTATTGGTAGCAAACAATTAGAGCTGTTTGATGTTGAATGATCCAACATAGAGTGAGATAATGTGCTTTTCATTTAACAAACGATCGATCGCTTCGACAGATCAGTTAAAAAATTTTCAATAAATAAATCTGTTCCTTCTTTTGTCAGTTCATTCGCTTGACTAAACTTTTCTTTTACATTTATTTTGATTTCTTTGAGGGTTTGTTCCTTTGTCAGAAGATCGAAGATATATGTCGCTACTTCATTCTCCAATAGAAAGATGCCCTCATCTGATGACAAATAGATTGTGTTTCCTAATTTTTCATAAGCGATTGTTTTGTTTAACTTCATTTCTTTTCTTCCCTTCCTTTAACTCCATAACCAATAGTTCTACTATTGATCGTCTTCTTTTAACAGTCATTCTTCGAAATTGATGGTGTTCTGAATATTACTTCACATGGACTAACTTTTCAAAAGCATTAACCCTATTACTTGTTCTCATTCCTTATTCCAAAGATAAGAGCCCCTTTATTCTTGGCGGGTGATTGATTCTTGCTTTTACTTTACATCGTAAAGTAATCAAATGCGAATAAGTAGTAGTTATCATCTCAAAACGTTATGTATACACATAATATTTCCTATATAAATAAGCGCTATCCGTCTTATCTGATCTTATTCATCGTTAACTTACAATTGATTATTGTGAGGCAAATCATTAACGAAATCATTTGCCTCACAATAAGGGGATTTTTAGGAAACTAAAGTTAGTCTATACAAAAAAGGGGAGTTTTTTAGTGTACTAACTTCGTTTCTACCATAAAAAAGAACGGTGTAAGCTTTGGTCCATTTGTTAAGCTACTAGAACAATTACATGACTTCACTTTAGTATACGGTCATCTAATATGCTTAGAAACTCTTCTCAGATCCTTTGAGCTAACTATCACTGTCCTCCTCTCTAGCATTTAGGAAAAAATTTCACTTTTTTTCCTAACATTAGTATAACGCGATTAATGTAAAAGTCAATATTTTTATTAGGAAAAGTTAGGAATAAGTTTTTTTATTAAACAGCTTATTCATACTATTTTCATGGATTGCAGGATTTTAGACACTGAATTAAGGAGTAACTAGCTACCCTATTATTGAAACACTCACAAATTTTAGGAAATGTTTTAGAAAAGGTTTAGGCGGATTGTTTACAGACTTGATATTTACCTTATCGATTTTTTTGCAAAAGTTTAAAAACATAACAATAATCTTCAAAAATTATGGTTTTAATGCTTTATATTGAGTATAATAATTTGAAAGATATCCTTATTTTTTCTCTATTTATTTATTATTTCACGCTATATTTATATAATTGATAGGCAAATCATAATAGCAAGAATCATTTATCTAACTCGTAAATGGTACTAGTTATTTGTTTCTATCATTCAAGAAAACGGAGGAAGGAAAACTGATGAAGAATTATTATTCAGTCAATGAACTTGCAGAGATTCTAGGAGTAACCACTCGTTCTGTACGAAATTATCTACGCGAGGGAAAACTACAGGGGATAAAGGTTGGAGGAAAATGGAAATTTTCAGAAGAAAATCTGTCAGAGTTTCTACAGTTCTCCCTTAAAAATAAACCAAGTTTCGTAGGAACTGACCAACCAATAAATAGTGCAGTAGTCCTAAAATTCTACCTTCAGTACGAAACGTTGGAGTCATTGCACCAATTTAGAGATTGTATGATCAAGTATCATCAAGATGTTTATTCAAATAAAGAAGATCGTTACTTTTTTTATAATGTCTTAGATGACACCTACGCGGAATTTATTATTAGCGGGAATTTTAACTATGTTCAAAGTTTTGGTACTTGGTTCAATGAAGCTGTTTTAAAACGAACGGATATCTCATTGACCGCACCAAAATAAAGCAGTGTAAGACATTTTTGTTAGTTGATGTCTTACATTGCTTTATTTTTTTAAATCAGCACAGTGATCATACTACCCCCGACAATCAAGGCTAACCCGATCAACGTGTATCTTAATTCTTTTTTGCTCTTCTTTTCGTGCAAAATAACCATACCACCTAAAGTTGAGATCACTACGTTCAGTTGCGTGATGATATAGGCAGTAGCTACTCCATTGGCATTAGCTGAAAATATATAAGCAAATGCTGCTAAACTAAAAATGACTCCGACGATCGTTGCTTTCCAACTTTTTCCATCTCCGTACGCTTTTGGTTGCTTCAAGACGACGTAAATAGCCGCTGCTAAGAAAACACCTAACATTTGTGGAAAGAAGATAGCTACACCGTCTGCATTGACTAATTTAGGTAATGCACTGTACACCCAATAACCAATACTCGTAGAAGCAAGAATCGAAATTCCTTTAGTTATCCCACCTTGTTTACTTCCCCCATCAGTTACTGCTGTTAGTGCAGAACCAATCACTAGCAAGACGATCGCTACTCCGCCAATCACTTTTCCTGTTGTTCCTGCCCATTCGCCAAAAGCAAAAACACCGATCAGTGACGTTCCAACAAGCTGCATCGCAGTGGAAATAGGCATTGTTTTTGATACGCCGATCAAATTGAACGTGGTGTATTGTCCGATTTGGCCAATGACCCAAAACGCCCCCGATAAAAGACTGATCAAAAATGTAGTAATCGAAATACCACCGGGTGACATGAACAATTGAACAACTAGACCAACGAGTAATGCGCCAATACCCGTACCTAATATTTCATTAGTGGGACGCCCACCGATTTTTTTCAAAACCAGTGGTTGAATCCCCCAGCCAATCGCTGGTATTAATGCAATTAAGATTCCCATCAATCAATACCTATCCTTTCCCACCTTGAAATGAAGGATAAAGCGTCATACCACCGTCTACAAACAACGTGATACCTGTAACGTAGCTTGATTCATCTGAAGCCAACCAAGCAGCTGCAGCGGCAACTTCACTTGGTTTTCCGATCCGTTCCATCGGAATCATGCTTTCTGTTGTCGCTTTTTGTTCTGGATCATCAAACTTTTCGGCATTGATCGGTGTTTTGATCGCTCCTGGTCCGATACTATTGATACGTATTCCTTCAGGCGCATACTCCATCGCAACACTTTGAGTGAATAGTTTTACCCCACCTTTTGAAGCGGCATAATGTGAGAAAGTCGGCCATGGGATTTGTTCATGGACAGAGGAAAGATTGATAATACTTCCTTTTACTTTGTGTTTTTTGAAATAATTGATCGCGGCTTTTGTTCCTAAGAACACGCCAGTAAGGTTGACTTGCATCACAGTTTCCCATTCTTCCAAGCTTAATTCGTGTGTAGGTTTTTGGTTCTCAGTGCCAGCATTGTTGACCCAAACATCCAACTGACCATAGGCTTTTATCGCTTGATCAATCAAAGTCTGCACGCCTTCTTCTGTCCCCACATCCGCTTTGACAGCTATTGCTTGGCCCCCAGCTTCTTCAATCGCTTTAACTGCTTCTTCGGCTCCCTCAGCATCCGAATGGTAATTTACGACTACTTTCATCTTCTCTTCTCCAAAACGCTGAGAAATGGCTGTACCGATCCCTTTGGACCCACCAGTCACTACAGCTACTTTCTGTTCTAATTCTTTATACATAGAAGACACCCTTTCTTTTATCACATTAATAACAGATATTTTAAAACATTCGTTATTAGCTATAAAGACAGTGTACACTACGCAGTGTAGGTGAAAGCAAATCATACGCACTAAAAAATTCTTTCCAAAAAAAGAAAGCCCTTCAGTTATCCTGATTGGGCTTCTTCCTTATTCTCGAATACTACATTTGCTTATTCAACATGTTCAAAAAAATCAGCAGTTACTTGTTCGTCTGCTTTTAATTGCTCAATTAGAGCTTCTGCTCCATCAAACTTCACTTGATCTCGGATAAACTCGTGCCAACGAATGTAGACATGTTCACCATAGATATCTTGATCAAAATCTAGAATATACAGTTCGACTGTCAATTCACGTCCATCGCCAAATGTATCATTATGCCCGATTGATCCCATCGCTGGGTACCACGTCTCACCGATTTTGATTTCACAAACATAGACACCCACTTTTGGTAAATGAACGGTGCTTTTAACTTTGACATTGGCTGTCGGGAATCCTAATAAGCGACCACGTGCGTCCCCGTGGATGACCACACCGTCGATTTCATAAATATATCCTAGCAAATAGGCCACACTCGCGACATCCCCAGCATCCAAGTCTTGACGAATCCGTGAAGAACTGATTTTTTCCCCTTCTTGTTGCTCTTTTGGTACAGTGACTACTTCAAAACGACCTTTTGCATAACCAGGGAGATGAGGGACATCCGCAATTTCTTTTGGACCATACGTATAGTCAAAGCCAGAAACAGCATACTTAGCATTTAGTCCTACAATATATTGATCAACGAAATCTTGAGGGGCTAAGTGGGCAAATGCAGAAGTAAATTCAATTTCGTAAAGATAATCGATACCAAGTTCTGCCATTTTTTCTTCTTTTTGTTCTAACGTAGTCAAGTATTTGACGTTACTTGGATTGATTTTTTTAAAGACGATTGACGGATGTTGATTAAATGTCATCAATGCCAATTTCAGACCCTCTCTTTGAGCAATTTCTCGCCCCGTTTCAATCACTTTCTGATGTCCTAAATGAACTCCGTCAAAGAAACCTAAGATCAATACGACGTCTTCTTTCGGAATTTGAGAAACTTGATAAGGGTGTCTGATTTTGATGATTTCCATTTTTACATTAAACCTCATTTCTTAAAACTTTACTTGGTTTTAACTTATTTTTTTCTTTTGGATTTGGTTGGTAGATACTCACTACTTTTCCTTGATAAAAAAGAGCAATTTCTTCTGATGGCATCTCTGATAAACCAAATACTTGGTAATCTAAACGCATACCATTCTTGACTTTCTGCCAAACTGTTTCGTCGATATCGACCTGTTTGAACTTTGTTACACCCGTTTCAATGGGTAATAAATACTCTTCGATCGTACCATTCTCCATATATGATGCTACTTCAGCTAAAGTAATTGCTTGGGATTCATTCATGCCGGCACTCGCTGTTCTCGTCAAATCTGACATATGTGCAGGATAGCCCAACTTACTCCCCGTATCTACAGCCAATGTCCGGACATAGGTACCTTTCCCACATTCGACTTCAAACCGCCACGAAACGGTGCCTGCTTCTTTTGACCAGTGGATTTCACTCGTTCGTTCAAAACGATAGATCTGCGCCTTGCGAACAGGTCGTTCCACTGTTTCATTATTTCGAGCATATTCATATAAACGTCGACCATTGACTTTCACAGCCGAGTACATCGGAGGAATCTGTGTGATCTCACCGACAAAAGCAGCCATTGCTTCATCTATTTGGTCCTCTGTCAACGCCTCGGTTACAGCCCGTTGTTCAACGATTTCTCCTGATTTGTCTTCAGTCGTCGTACTGTAGCCAAGGGTGATTTCTCCTTTGTAGGTCTTCCCCGAATCCGTCAGATATTCAATGACTTTAGTGGCTTTACCAATACAAATTGGAAGAACACCATCTACATCAGGATCTAATGTCCCACCATGTCCGATTTTCTTTGTATGTAAAGTTTTTCGTAATTTGAATACACAATCGTGGCTAGTCATGCCGCGTTCTTTCCATAAAGGTAATAAGCCTTCCATCTTTTGTTCTCCATTCTTTTAAGTATTAACTGAATTATTATAACACATCGGATCAATAACTGACGGGATTGATCCTTAAATGTACGATTATTTTGTTTTAGAAACATAAACGTAACAAAAGTTCACACTGTTGTAAATAGAAAGATGGTATTCTTTTTGTAAAGGAGGGAGCACCTATGGAAAATCTTTTCTTTGCACCTTTTGATTGGTTATACGGATGGTTATCTGGTAGATGATCGGATGATTCTTTGATCAGTCAATTCTTATATTTTGCTTTTATGATGAAACATGTTTTCCCCAAAAGCGGACAATTCAGCGATGATCATCTGCTACGAATACAACGAAAAAATTCGAAAATGGCTTCTTCTATTTTTGGATTCTTTCGTTGTATTTCGTTTGGCTCTCTAGTGTCGAATGAAAATAGACAAAAAAAACAGGGAGGATACAGTTATTGTATCCTCCCTGTTCGACCATTGATACGAACGAGTTAACTCGCTAGAACATTAGTCTTTGTTTAAATTACGCAATAATTCATCGATATGATTACCATATACAACTGATTCGTCTAGCTCAAACGTCAATTCAGGTGTTTTATAAATACTCATGTTATGTCCTAATTCACGACGAATCAGTCCACTTGCTTTATTCAACCCTTCTTGCGCTTTTTTCTTATCTGAAGCTAAGTCTGATAAAAGGCTATAATAAATCGTTGCTTGTTGCAGATCACCCGTGACATGCACATCTGTGATCGTTACATTTTCCACACGTGGATCACGTACCTTTTTGCGTAAGATATCATTCACTTCTTTTAAAATTTCTTGACCGACTCTGCGGTCACGATAGTTAGCCATAATGAGCGGCCTCCTTTTTTTAAATTAGTCGACTTTGATTTCTTCCATGATAAAGCCTTCGATAACATCGTCTACTTTAAGATCATTGAATTTCTCAACCATTGCTCCACATTCAAAGCCCATTTTCACTTCTTTGACATCGTCTTTGAAGCGTTTCAAGCTTGCTAATTGTCCTTCGAAAATGACGATGCCATCACGAATGACACGCACACCGCTATCACGACGAATGTAACCATCAGTGACAAAGGCACCAGCGATCGTTCCAACTTTTGATACTTTGAAGGTTTCACGGACAGTCATTTGACCAGTGATTTTCTCTTCAAACTCAGGATCTAACATCCCTTTCATCGCAGTTTCGATTTCTTCGATGGCTTTGTAGATGATACGGTGAAGACGGATATCCACTTCTTCTGTATCTGCTTGGATTTTCGCTTGTGGTGTCGGACGAACATTGAAACCAATGATGATCGCATTACTTGCCGCAGCAAGCGTCACATCACTTTCATTGATTGCTCCAACAGCTGAATGGACGATCTTGACACGTACGCCTTCAACGTCGATCTTCTTCAATGAAGCAGCTAGTGCTTCTGCTGAACCTTGTACGTCAGCCTTGATGATGACATTGACTTCTTTTAATTCGCCTTCTTTTAAGCTTTCAAACAAGTTGTCTAATGTCACACGACTAGTTGCTGCACGTTGTTCTAACATCGCACGTTTGCCACGTTCTTCACCCGCCGCACGAGCTGTCTTCTCGTCTTCAAAGACAACAAAACGATCGCCTGCTTGAGGTACATCATTCAATCCTGTGATTTCAACTGGTGTTGCTGGTCCAGCTGTTTTTTCACGGCGTCCTAAGTCGTTGACCATTACACGGACACGACCGTATGTGTTTCCGACAACGATTGGGTCTCCAACATTCAATGAACCTTGTTGAACAAGTAATGTTGTCACAGGACCTTTTCCTTTGTCTAATCGTGCTTCAATCACTGTACCGATCGCACGTTGTGTTGGATCAGCTTTCAAGTCTTCCACTTCAGCGACTAAAAGAATCATTTCTAATAGTTCTTCGATGTTTTGGCCGAATTTTGCTGAGATTTCTACAAAAATCGTTTCGCCACCCCATGCTTCAGGAATCAATTCATATTCACTTAATTCTTGCATCACATGTTGTGGGTTTGCACCTGGTTTATCGATTTTGTTGACTGCAACGATGATTGGTACACCAGCTGCTTTCGCATGGTTGATCGCTTCTACAGTCTGTGGCATTACGCCATCATCGGCGGCAACAACTAAAATCGTGATATCAGTGATACTTGCACCACGCGCACGCATACTTGTAAAGGCCGCATGTCCTGGTGTATCCAAGAATGTGATTGGTTTGCCATCAATATCGATTTGATACGCACCGATATGCTGTGTGATACCACCGGCTTCTCCGCTTGTTACGCGAGAATGACGTAAGGTATCGAGTAAAGTTGTTTTCCCATGGTCAACGTGTCCCATGATCGTAACAACTGGTGGACGTGAGACTAATTTTTCTGGGTTCACTTCATCCGCTTCAAAGAATTTGTCAATATCCGCAATATCTACTTGGATTTTTTCTTGTGGCTCCATACCGTAGTCTGTTGCTAACAATTCGATCGTATCTTTATCTAATGCTTGGTTTTGATTGACCATCACGCCTAGCATAAATAATTTTTTAATGATCTCTGCTGGTTCGCGGTGGATTTTTTTCGCGATATCTGCAACATTCATACCTTCTGTATACTCTAATACTTCAGGTAACTCACGGAATTTACGTGGTGGGACTGCTGGCTTGTTTGACGTTTGTTGTTTGCCTTTTTTCCCTTTTTTGTTGAAACGATTGCGGTTGTTATTGTTGAATTTGCCGCGATTGTTATTATTGTTTCTATTTTGGCCGCCTTGGTTTGCTCCTTGACGGTTTTGGTTACTGCCCTGAGTGTTTCCTTGGGCAGTTCCCTGACGGTTTTGGTTGCTACCTTGGCTGTTTCCTTGGGTAGTTCCCTGACGGTTTTGGTTGCTGCCTTGGTTGTTTCCTTGGGTAGTTCCCTGACGGTTTTGGTTGCTGCCTTGGTTGTTACCTTGGCGATTTTGATTATTGTTTTGAGTAGTTCCTTGACGGTTTTGATTGTTTCCACCTGTCTGGTTACTCTTATTCTGATTTGTTGATTGGTTTTTTCCTTGATTCACTTGACCGCTCCCTTGACCGCGATCTTGATAGTTGCGGTTACTTTTATTTTTTTGTTGGTTCGATGGTTCGTTTGTTTTCTTTTGGTTACTTGGCTGTTGTCCGGCTGGTTTTTGGTTTGCTTTTTGTACTGGTTGCTTTTTCTGCTGTGGTTGGTTGAACGCTTGTTGCAGTTTCTTTTCATCTTGTGTGCTGACTGCACCCATGTGATTTTTCACATCGATTCCAAGTTTCTGCGCTTTATCAACGACCTCTTTACTAGACTTGTTCCATTCTTTCGCTAGTTCATAAATTCGTTTATTGCCCATGCAATCACCTTCCTAACCTTCAATTAGCTCCTTGACCTTTTTTGCGAAGCCGGTGTCCGTGATTCCTATCACTTTCCGAGGTTTACCGATCATTTGCGTGATTTCTTCCTCAGAAAACAGCTCAAAGCAAGGAACTTCGTAGTACGAACTCTTATCTTTGATTTTTTTTCTGGTATTCTCACTGGCATCACTTGCGACGAAAACGATCTTGGCTTTTTGGCGACGGATGTCTCCGATCGTCAATTCTTCACCTGTGATCATTTTCCCTGCACGCATCGCTAGACCAATAAGATTCATGGCTTTTTGCCGATTCATTCCATTCATTCGCCAAATAGCTCTTTTCGGGCTTTTTGGTGAGTGACGTAATCTAATAGTTCTTGATAAAATTCATCTGTTAGCTTAGCTTCAAGTACACGATCCAAGAGATGTTTATCCCAAGCTTGTTGTACTTCCTCCGGCTCAAGTGAGACATACGCTCCTCGTCCAGGCATTTTTCCAGTAGGATCGATCGATACCACGCCTTCTTTTGAACGTGTGACACGAATCATCTCTTTTTTTGGTTTCATTTCACCTGAAACCACAGATTTGCGTAAAGGGATCTTCCTTTGTTTCATCTCTTTGCCTCCTTCACTAGCAGTTAAATTTCTTCTTGTTCAGTTACTTCGGTTGTTTCGTCTTCAAATGCGATTGTTTGATATTCATCATCTGTCAAATCTGATTGGATGATTGCTTCATCGTGTAATTCTTCAGAGATCGCTGCTTCTGCCTGAGCTTTTTTCTCATAGAATTCAGTCATGTCTGACTCTGATTTGATGTCGATTTTGTGGTTCGTCAATTTGGCTGCTAGACGCGCATTTTGTCCGCGTTTACCGATTGCCAATGACAATTGATAATCCGGCACAACGACCGTACAAGCTTTTGGATTTTGTTCGTCAAAAATGACATCCACGACTTGTGAAGGATTCAATGCGTTCGCAATGAACACCGCAGGATCTTCATCCCACTCGACGATATCCATGTTTTCGCCCTTCAATTCATTCACGATTGCTTGGACACGTTGGCCTTTAGGACCGACACATGTGCCGACAGCATCGATATTCGGATCAGTTGAGCGAACAGCCACTTTTGAACGATCGCCTGCTTCTCTAGCAACGCTGACGATTTCAACAAGTCCATCATAAACTTCTGGTACTTCTTGTTCGAACAAGCGACGCAAAAGATCAGGATGACTACGGCTAACAAAGACTTGAGGGCCTTTTGATGTATTCTCAACACGTGATACATATACTTTGATACGATCATGTGGTTGATAAAATTCATTTGGCATTTGGTCTTGTTTTGATAGGACTGCTTCGATTTTACCTAAATTGACATAGATATAACGTTTGTCTTGACGTTCAACGATCCCTTGCATAATGTCTTTTTCATACGCACTGAATTCGTTATAGATGATTGTGCGTTCTGCTTCACGTACACGTTGCAAGATGACTTGCTTCGCTGTTTGGGCAGCGATACGACCGAAATCTTTTGGTGTGACTTCAAAACGGATCTTGTCACCGATCTCGTAAGCAGGATTGATCAACAAGGCGTCTTTCAAAGATACTTCTAATTGTGAGTCCATCACTTCTTCGGTGACTTCTTTCACTGCATAGACATGGATCTTGCCTTTTTTTTGTTCAAATTCTACTTCTACGTTTTGTGCTTGCCCATAATGGCGTTTGTATGCAGAAACTAACGCAGCTTCTAAAGCGTCGATCACGATTTCTTTTGAGATTCCTTTTTCAGCCTCTAAAGCATCTAACGCGTTCAACATTTCTTTACTCATTCTTCTGTTTCCTCTCCGTGATTAAAATTGGATTGCTAAGCGAGCTTTGGCAATATTCTTACGGTCAAAAACAATTTCTTTTTCCCGTGTCTTTATGCGTATCTTCAATGTAAGCTGTTCAGCATCAAATGATTGGAGAAAACCTTCGTATTGTTTTTCTCCGTCAACTGGTTGATATAAAGACACATGGATATACTCTCCTCGTGCTTTTTCATAATCTGCCTCTTTTTTCAAAGGGCGTTCTGCGCCTGGAGATGATACCTCTAGGAAATATGCTTGTGGTATCGGGTCTGGCTCTGTCGTATCAAGTTTCTCACTTAATTTTTCACTGACAAATGCGCATTCTTCAATGTCGATTCCGCCTTCTTTATCTATAAACACCCGTAAAAACCAGCTTTTTCCTTCTTTGACAAATTCTACTTCTACTAGCTCAAACTTTTGTTCATCTAAGATCGGTGTCACCATTTCTGTGACTGTTTCAACGACGCTACTCAAAGATTTCGCCTCCTTAAAATTAGATCCGTAATTCCATTAAAAAGAGTGAGCGAAAATTCCGCTCACTCACAGTTAGTATCATTACCTTAAATAACTATAACATAAATCACTCTAAATGACAAGCCATATCATTAGAATCAACTGGCAACCAGCTTTACTAATCTTTGCTTTCATTTTGATTCATTTTCATTTCTCACGTTGACTTTTATAACATATCAAATAACGATAATTGATTTTCATCAGGTAAATCTTTCAAGACACCATTTTCTGTCATATACTCGATCAACGTCTTCGAGACTTTCCCACGAGTTGCCAAGTCTTCTTTGGATAAGAAAGGACCATCTTTTCTAGCTTCGACGATTTGTTTCGCTACGTTGGCCCCTAAACTTGGTACCGCACGAAATGGCGCAATCAGCGTGTCTCCTTCGATCACAAAGTTTACTGCATCGGATTTGTATAAATCGATCATTCCAAATTTCAAGCCACGTTCTAGCATCTCATTGGCTAACTCTAAAACTGTCAACTGATTCTTTTCTTTTACAGAAGCATCTAACCCTTTATCCGTGATTTCCTTCATCGCCTCTTTCACTGCTTCTTTTCCTTTGCACATAGCGACAAGATTAAAATCATCTGCACGAACGGAAAAATAGGCACAGTAATACAATATCGGAAAATAAACTTTGAAATAAGCAACCCGTAACGCCATCAAGACATAAGCAGCCGCATGGGCTTTCGGGAACATGTATTTGATTTTCGAACAAGAATCGATGTACCAGTCAGGTACGTTATTTTCTTTCATTGCGGTCAAATACGTTTCACGTAATTCGTCAGGGATCTTATTCCATAATCCTTTACGCACCGTCTCCATGATTTTGAACGCCATCCCACTATCTAAGCCAGCATGGATCAAATAAACCATGATATCGTCACGACAGCCGATTACTTCAGCCAGCGTTGCATCCCCACGTTTGATCAATTCCTCTGCGTTCCCTAACCAAACATCCGTACCATGAGAAAGACCAGAGATCTGCAATAATTCCGCAAAAGTCGTTGGGTGTGTTTCCTCTAGCATCCCACGAACGAAACGTGTCCCAAATTCCGGTATCCCTAATGTACCTGTTTTAGAATAAATCTGTTCTTGTGTGACTCCCAAGACTTCGGGTCCAGAAAAGATCCGCATGACTTCTGGATCATCGGTTGGGATTGTTTGTGGATCAATCCCAGATAAATCTTGCAACATCCGGATCACCGTTGGATCATCGTGTCCCAGGATATCAAGTTTCAAGACATTGTCATGGATCGAGTGGAAATCAAAGTGGGTCGTTTTCCATTCTGAATTCTGATCGTCTGCCGGATATTGGATCGGCGTGAAATCATATACATCCATATAATCGGGGATAACAATGATCCCCCCTGGATGCTGTCCGGTCGTTCGTTTGACCCCAGTAGCACCTTTGGCTAAGCGGTCCACTTCGGCACTTCGGTAATGCAAATTGTGATCACGTTCAAACCCTTTAACGAATCCATACGCCGTCTTATCCGCAACAGTACCGATCGTTCCCGCACGATAGACATATTCTTCACCAAACAATACTTTCGTATAATGATGGGCTTCTGCTTGATAATCCCCTGAGAAATTCAAATCGATATCGGGTACTTTATCGCCATGGAAACCTAAGAATGTTTCAAACGGAATATCATGCCCATCTTTATTTAAACGAGTGCCGCATTTTGGACATTTTTTCTCAGGCATATCAAATCCTGAACCGTAAGTTCCATCTTCATAAAATTCCGAATACTGACAATCTGGGCAATAGTAATGGGGTGCCAATGGATTGACCTCTGTGATCCCGGTCATGGTTGCGACGAAACTAGAACCAACCGAGCCACGAGAACCAACTAAATAGCCATCTTCATTACTTTTATGCACTAACTTTTGTGAAATCAAATAAATCACTGAGAAGCCATTACCATTGATCGAATCCAGTTCTTTTTTCAGACGCTTTTCTACGATATCCGGTAATGGATCACCATACATTTGTTTTGCCTTCGTATAACTTAGATCTGTGATTTCATCTTCCGAACCAGGGATTTTAGGCGTATATAATTCATCTTTAACTGGCACGACTTCTTCACAGATATCTGCAATCTTATTGGTATTTTCAACTACGATTTCTTTTGCTAAATCTGTCCCTAAGAAGGTGAAAGCAGTCAGCATCTCATCCGTTGTTCTGAAATGCACTTCAGGCAAACTGTGACGATTCAATGGATTGGCTCCCCCCATCGAATTGACCAAGATTTTACGATAGATCGCATCTTCTTCATTCAGATAGTGGACATTTCCTGTTGCTACAACGATTTTATCTAATGATTTGCCGATTTCTACTAAGTTACGAATGATTTCTTCTAAATCATGTTCATTTTTGACAAGCTCTTGCTCCAGGAGTGGTGCATAGACAGCCTTAGGCATGACTTCGATATAGTCATAAAATTTCGCCCGATTACGTGCTTCTTCTACCCCTTTTTGCATCATAGCTTCAAAAATCTCACCTTTGTCACAGGCAGAGCCAACTAACAGATCTTGTCGGAATTTTTTCAGTTGTGATCGGGGGATTCGTGGCACACGTTCAAAATAATCGACGTTTGACATCGAGATCAATTTGAACAGGTCTTTTAATCCAGCTTGGTTTTTCGCCAGTAATGTGACATGGAAAGGTCGCGCCCGTTTGTAAGAATCACCCTCACCTACATGGGCATTCAACTGATCGTGGTAATACATTTCGTGGTTTTCCATCGCTTCTTTAATAAATATCCAAGCCAGATGCCCGGTTGCTTCCGCGTCATAAATCGCGCGGTGATGTTGTTCCAAGCTAACACCGAATTTTTTTGATAGTACACCTAAACCAAACCGTTTGAATTGTGGATATAAATAACGAGCTAATTCTAAGGTATCTATAACTGGATTGGCGGCTTCAGGGATGTTGTATTTGGCATAACTTGTATTCAAAAATCCCATATCGAATGCCGCATTATGGGCAACTAGGATCGCATCTTTTGAGAATTCCAAGAATAAGCGTAAAACTTCTTCCTCAGATTTTGAACCGCGAACCATTTCATCCGTGATTCCTGTCAAATCAATGGTTGTTCGTGACAAGGGATGTCCAGGATCGATAAATTCATCAAAACTTTCAATGACATTTCCTTTATACATCTTAACAGCAGCTAACTCGATGATCGTATCATAAACAGCAGACAAACCTGTTGTCTCCACGTCAAACACGACATAAGTGGATTCACTCAATGAATCATGGGCGTCATTATACGCAATCGGCACTCCATCATCGACCACATTCGCTTCGACACCATACAAGATCTTCACACCAGCTTTTTTCCCTGCACTATGTGCCTCTGGAAATGCTTGTGCACCGCCATGGTCAGTGATTGCAATTGCTTTATGTCCCCACTTACCTGCTTGTGCCACAAGATCTGCAATATTGTTCGTCGCATCCATGGTACTCATATTACTATGAAGATGTAATTCGACACGCTTTTCCCCTTCAGGAGAATAATCTTTACGTGGTGCATGTTTGACTTCTAAAATGTCTTGGGCATTCATCACTAGGTCACGAACAAAGGTGTCTTCTTGGACACTCCCACGAACTTTCAACCAACTACCCGTACTGATTGCTTCAAAGATTTGTTCATCTTTTTCATTATTTGAAAACTTTTTGACGATAAATGAAGAAGTGTAATCTGTGATCTTCAATGTCAAAATCTTACGTTTTGAACGAAGCTCGCGTACTTCTTTATCGAACACGTAGCCTTCGATCGTTACCCGGCGTTCCTCTTCCAAGATATTGATCATCGGTGTGATAGGCTCATCATTCGGGATATTTCTACCTAGTTGGATCGGCCCGTCAAGCGCTGGTAATTGCTCTTTGCGCTCTTTTTTCTTTTGTTCATGAACAATCAAGCTTTCAGCCGCTTGTTTCATAAACGCCTCAGCCTGTTCTTGTCGTCTTTCTTCAAAAAGCTTTAGGACTCTTTCTGCTTGTTGCTCATCAACTTCTGGTTCGATCCGAAACTTAGGAAAGCCGTAACTAACAAATAACTGTTCTACTAATGGCAGATATTGTTGTTTAAGATAGCCAATCGCTCCCTCACCATCAACAGGCAAAATCACCTTATGATCTTTGATCGTTGGCACTTGCGTCTTTAATACCTTTTGTACTAAAGGCGTATCGCATTGCTGACTCTCCAGTGCTTGCGACCAATAATCCTGTAAGAGTTGTTCATCAAATGTTTGATCCGCTGCTTGAACTGTGATTTTCACCTCAGCAATTTCTTTGAATGCAAGTATGACATGTTGCACCAACGAGCGATAAAGCATCACAGGCAAAATAGCTGGAAAACGTAACGTAAACTCCCACAGACGAGATTTACGATGGACCACCACCTGTTCCATTTCACCAGCAGAAATAAGCGGATGCGCTTTTTCTGTTTCTTCTAATTGGATCTGCTCCAATAATTTCTCAAATAACTCTCGTTTTTCTGACAAAAATATACGCCCTTTCTGTCAAGACCAGAAATCATTCCATTTCCGACCCTTACTTTTCAATACTATCTAGTATAACCCTTTTTAGGGAAATTTTCATTAAGGTTGTGAAAGAAGCGGTCAGCACTGAGTAATAAGACAAGAAAATCGAAAATGGCTTTTTCATTTTTGATTTTTTTGGCTTATTATTGAAGTGTTGCTACTTGAACACCGTTTATCAAGGTTGTGAGAAAGCCGGTTAGCTCCGAGTATTAAGGCAGAAATTGAGAAAATAGCTTCTCATATTTTTTGATTTTCCAGCTTAATGTTGAAGGTTAGCTTTTCGAACACCGTTTATCAGGTTGTGAAAGAAGCGGTCAGCACTGAGTAATAAGACAGAAAAATCGAAAATGGCTTTTTCATTTTTGATTTTTTGCCTTATTATTGAAGTGTTGCTTCTTGAACAACCTCTATCCCAATCACCAAAGGAAATGAAAAAGTCGCTTCCGTCTTTTAAAAGACTGATACGACTTTTCCACTCTTATTTATTCGCCTTGATTCAATAAAATCGGTAATGTATTTACAAGTTCTTCTTTCCGAACTTCGACCATTTCACCTGTTTTTTTGATTTTCACTTCGACGATGCCATCTACTGCTTTTTTACCGACGGTGATACGGATTGGACATCCGATCAAATCAGAATCAGCAAACTTAACACCTGCACGCTCATTGCGATCATCAACAAGTACTTGATAACCGGCTTCGTTCATTGCTTTTTCCACTTCATTCGTCAAGTTCGTTTGGAACTCATCTTTTAAGTTCATTTGTACGACATGCAAATCAAATGGTGCAATGCCTTTTGGCCAGTGAATACCGTTTTCGTCTGCATTTTGTTCAACGATTGCTGAAAGTAGACGGCTCACACCGATACCATAACAACCCATGATCACGTGTTTTTCACGACCATTTTCATCAAGAACAGTAGCACCCATTGATTCACTGTAACGTGTCCCTAGTTTGAAGATATGACCGATCTCGATTCCTCGAGTGAAGGCTAATACGCCATTATTATCTGGCGAAGGATCGCCTTCTTGGACAAAGCGTAAGTCTTCATATGCTAGAACATTGAAATCACGTTCTGGATTGACATTGATATAATGGTAGCCAGTTTCATTCGCTCCCGCAATCGCGTTTGCCAGATCTTGAACATGACGATCCGCATAGACTTTGACCTCTTCAGCTACACCGATTGGTCCAACTGATCCAAAATCAGCGCCTAAATAGTTTTTCGCTTCTTCTTCTGTTGCTTCTTCTAAGAAATCTGCACCTAAGAAGTTTTTCAATTTCACATCATTGACTTCATGATCGCCGCGAACTAAAACTAAAACAGGTTGCTCATCTGCTGTGAAAAGTACAGATTTGATGATTTTTTGTGGTTGAACGTCAAAGAAAGCTGCAACCTCTTCGATGGTTTTCACATCTGGTGTTTCTTTCTTTTCCATTTCCAATTGTGTTTCATGGGATTTTTTTGGCACATAGTAGCTCGTCGCCATCTCTAAATTTGCTGCATAGTCACTTTCTGTTGAATAACAAATCGTGTCTTCACCAATTTCTGAGATCGCCATAAATTCTTTTGAGTCTTTTCCGCCCATCGCGCCACCGTCACCGATGATTGCACGGAACTCTAGACCACAACGCTTAAAGATCTCTGTATAAGCTTTTTCGTAATCTTTGTATGTTTCATCCAAACTCTCTTGAGAAGCATGGAAAGAATAAGCATCTTTCATGATAAATTCGCGTCCACGTAATAATCCAAAACGAGGACGTTTTTCATCACGGTATTTTGCTTGGATCTGATAAAGATTCAAAGGTAATTTTTTGTATGAATTGACTTCATCACGGATCAATTCTGTAAATGTTTCTTCATGTGTTGGTCCTAAGATCATCTGACGATCGTTGCGATCATTCAAGCGATATAAGTTGGGACCGTATGTTTCATAACGACCAGATTCTTGCCATAACTCAGCAGGTAAAATCGCTGGCATCAACATTTCTACTGCGCCGATTTTTTCAAATTCTTCGCGCATGATCGTTTTTAATTTTTCTAATACACGATTTGCAAGTGGTAAATAAGAATAGATTCCAGCCGAAACCTGACGAATGTAACCGGCACGTAGTAAGATTTGATGACTTAATACTTCCGCATCATTTGGAACTTCTCTTAATGTTGGAATCAACATTTTTGATTGTCTCATTATATAAACTCCTTTATTCCTCAAATAATCTAACGCATGTCATTATACCCTACTTTTTCTAGAAAAAGAATCGTTGAATGTCATTCCATGTCACTAATACCATCAATAGCATCAGGAAGCCAAAACCAACAAGCGTCAAAACGCCTTCTTTTTCCTGACTAAGTGGTTTACCACGGACACCTTCAAAAATATTCAAGACTAGTTTTCCACCATCTAATGCTGGAATCGGTAATAAATTGACGATCCCTAAATTCATGGATAAGATCGCCATCAAACCAATGACTGTCATGATCCCTTGATTCGCTGCCTCAGAAGATAATTGGAACATCATCACCGGTCCACCTAATTTGTCCAAGCTAAAGCCGGTAAATAATGAACCTAATGCTTTGAATATTTCCAAAGAGCTACTAAATGCACGTTGTGTTCCACCGATGATCTTATCGAAGAAGCCAGTTTTCATTGGCGCTTGTATTCCAAGTTGACCAATTTTTTCACCATTCGACTCAATTGCTTTCGGTGTCACTTCAACAGAAGAAACCTGTCCATTTCGTTCAACTTCAAAATCAAGTGGTTTATCTGGATTTTCAGTAATGATCGCTGTCAGATCATTCCATGTTTGGATCGATTTCCCCTCAACTGAAAGAATTTCATCATTTTCTTTCAGTCCGGCTGCAGCCGCAGCTCCGTCTGGCGTAACAACACCGATTTGGTTGGTATTTGTGACTGTCACCCCGCCTTGCATGAACGCTAATACGATGAACAATAGAATCGCTAGAATAAAATTATTCATTGGACCCGCAAAGTTAGTCAACATTCGTTGCCATAATTTGGCTGATTGGAACTGCACATCTCTCGGTGCGATCCTCAATTCAGTCCCATCCGCCTCGATGATCGAAGCATCGTGATCCACTGCATACGTTACTTCTTGCGTTTCATCACCATTCACATAACCTGTGATCGTGAGTGCTTCATCAAGATCATAACGGATCAATTCCATTGGGATCGCATTGGTCAATTGGATTTTTTTGCTTAAATTGATTTTCTTTACGACATGATCTGAATCCATCAAAAGCGATAACGGCATTCCTGGGGCCATTTCCGTTTCGTCGTCCCCATTCCCAGCCATTCTCACATAGCCACCGATCGGTAACAAACGCAATGTATAAGTCGTGCCGTCTTTTGCTTGATGACCGTAGATTTTAGGTCCCATGCCAATCGCAAACTCGCGAACTAGGATTCCTGATCGTTTCGCAAAGAAGAAGTGGCCAAATTCATGTACGATCACTAAGATGCCAAAAACGATAATGAACGTGATAATTGTTCTCATCCTATTCTCCTTTACATTAATCATTATTTTTTATTCAGTTAAAATAAAACTACTTAATTTTACCATATTATCGACACTTCACCAAGCACCTATTAAAATGTAAAAAAATAAAAATCCTGTAAAGAATCTCCTTACCGATCGTGTCTGATTGACGGACGAAAAACTTTTGGTTTCGGAAGCTTCTTTTACAGAATTTTTATTTAAATCAATCCAAATAAGTACATGACAGGAAAGACGAACAATAGACTATCGAATCGATCTAAGATCCCACCATGTCCAGGTAAAATGTTCCCTGAATCTTTGACCTCATAGTGGCGTTTAATTGCCGACTCGACTAGATCCCCAAATTGGCCTACGATCGATAGAATGATCGTTAGGAGTAACATGACGAATAAGCCATGTCCAAACAATTCTTGTGGTGGATAAAGTAAGAAATATAGTAAGGCAACAACTAACGCACTACCTATTCCCCCTAATGCACCTTCAATCGTTTTGTTGGGTGAGATATCTGGCCATAGCTTACGCTTACCAAAACGTCTACCAACTAGATATGCGCCAATATCGGTTGCCCAAACGATGAACAAGCCAAAAAGCAATACGTTGATTCCTTCTGTACGCGCACTAACAAAGTTTTGAAAACCAAAACCGACATATAAACTAGTAACAACTGGAAAACCAGCTTCATCGATCGTATACATATTTTTTGAGAAGACAGCGGCACCCAATAGGATCATCACAGTCAAATAAAACAACATAAATTCATTTGTTTGTTCAGGTAAAAAGAAAAACCAGCGCTCTTTCGGCAGGACAAGAAAAACTGCACCAATGGCAGAAAGAACTCCTTCAAAACTTAATAGTGTCAATCCTTTCATACGAAAAAGTTCATAGACACCAACTACTGCTAATAAAGCCGCTACTAGCTCAAGACCAATTCCTCCGATCCAAATGATCGGAATAAATAATGCCAATGCTACGACCGCAGTGATCACACGTTGCTTCATGATTGTTCTCCTTTATCTACACTTTTTACGCCACCAAAACGACGGTCTCGATGTTGATAAGAAGCGATTGCTTCCTCTAAATGGGCGCCGTCAAAATCTGGCCATAAGGCTTTTGAAAAATATAATTCACTATAAGCAATCTGCCACAATAAGAAATTACTGATCCGTTCTTCGCCACTTGTCCGGATGACTAATCCTGGATCGCGAAGTTCGGGAGGTAAGAAACCGGTCATCAAATGATCCGCGATCATGTCCTCGTCGATGTCTTCCGTAGAAAGATCGTTTTCTTTTACTTGTTCACTGATTGCTTTGACTGCAGAGATGATTTCTGCCCGACTACCATAATTCAGTGCGAAGTTTAAGATCATTCCCGTATTTTCTTTGGTTTGTTCAATAGCACGGCGTACTGCATCTTGCGTATGTTCCGGCAAGAGTTCTTCATAGCCCATCACTTGTACCTTGACATTTTCAGCAATCAACTCAGGGACGAACGTATCAAAAAAGTCTACAGGTAATTGCATCAAAAAATTGACTTCCTCTTTTGGACGTTTCCAATTTTCGGTTGAAAACGCATAGAGCGTTAACACCTTTACCCCAAGTCGAGAAGCTTTTTTAGTGACTTTCTTAACGGTTTCCATGCCTTCTTTGTGGCCAGCCACTCGTGGAAGACGACGGTTTTGTGCCCAACGACCATTCCCATCCATGATGATGGCGATATGTTTCGGGATATCTCTCTGCGCATCAAAATGGTGCTCACTTTTTTCTTGAATATATTTGTTTTTTTGCGGAAAAAAACGTAACATTCTTTTTCCTCCCATACTAAAAAATTACAACTATCTTTACCATTATAGCAATATCTATCGTTATTTCCTATGGTATAGCCCTTTTTTTACGCAAATTCAAAGGATTTTTTAGTTTTTCTTAGTCAAAAAGTAAAAAACAGGAGACAGCACTTCACACTGTCCACCTGTCTTTATTGATTCTTATACTTCAAGCAATTCTTTTTCTTTGTCTGCAGCGATACGATCTACTTCTTTGATACTGTCATCTGTCAAAGTTTGCACTTCTTTTTCTAAGTCACGCAAATCATCTTCTGTGATATCGCCATTTTTTTGTTGTTTTTTGTACTCATCGATTGCATCACGACGAATGTTACGGACAGCGATTTTCGCATTTTCAGCTTCTTTTTTCACGTCTTTCGCTAATTCTTTCCGACGTTCTTCTGTTAACTGAGGAATGACTAAACGGATCACATTTCCGTCATTTGTTGGGCTGATACCGATGTCGCTTGCCATGATCGATTTTTCGATGTCTTGAAGCACACTTTTATCGAATGGTGTGATCATCAATACTCTTGCTTCTGGGATCTGAATCGATGCTAATTGGTTCAATGGTGTTGGTGCGCCATAATAATTAACAGTGATACGATCTAATAAGCTCGCATTCGCACGGCCGGCACGGATCTGTCCAAGTTCACGTTGTAGATTTTGTGCTGCTTTTTGCATCTTGTCTTTTGCTTCTGTCATAATTGCATCTGCCATTGTTTATTTCCCCCTTACGGTTGTTCCGATATTTTCACCTAAGATTGCTCGGCGAATGTTTCCATGTTCATTAAGATTGAACACAAGTAACGGGATATCATTGTCCATACTCAATGAACTGGCAGTTGAATCCATTACTTGTAATCCTTTTGCAATGACTTCCATGTGTGTCAATTCATCGAATTTCACTGCTGTTGAATCGATTTTTGGATCGGCAGAATAAACACCGTCAACATTGTTCTTAGCCATTAAAATAACATCAGCGCCAATTTCAGCTGCACGTAATGCCGCAGTTGTATCTGTAGAAAAATAAGGGTTTCCAGTACCACCGGCAAAAATAACGATGCGCCCTTTCTCTAAATGACGCTCTGCTTTACGACGGATGTATGGTTCTGCGATTTGTCGCATTTCAATTGAGGTTTGGACGCGTGTAGGAACACCAACATTTTCTAATGTATCTTGTAATGCTAAAGCATTCATCACAGTTGCTAACATGCCCATGTAATCCGCTTGTGCACGTTCCATCCCCATTTGTGCGCCAATTTGACCGCGCCAGATATTTCCACCGCCGACAACAATTGCCATCTCTACGCCTAACTCGTGGACTTCTTTGATCTCTTGGATGATTTCTTTGATAACTGGTGGTTTGATTCCAAACCCTTCATCTCCAGCTAAAGCTTCTCCACTTAATTTTAAGACGACACGCTGATATTTTGGTGTGACCATGTTCATTCCTCCAATATTTTCTATTGACATTCTACCATATCCAGATAGTTTAGGCACGAAAATACCTATGCTCTTGATATCTCTTGCCCTAAAAAAAAGAGCTGTGACGAATGTCGCTGCTCCTCATTTCATTCAAATAAGCGATGGAACCGATGTGGTCACAAAGAAAATGCAGAATAATCTCTATTTTCTTTGGACCAAACATCGTACCATTAATCAAGTCCGTAAACCGGATTATTTTTTCACTTGGTTCATTACTTCTTCTACAAAGTTATCTTCGCGTTTTTCGATACCTTCGCCGACTTCAAAGCGGACAAATGATTTCACAGTTGCGCCTTTAGAAGCAACAAATTTTTCAACAGTCATATCAGGATCTTTAACGAATGGTTGGTCAACCAATGCGATTTCAGCTTTAAATTTGTTTAAGCGTCCTTCAACCATTTTTTCAACGATGTTCGCTGGTTTGCCTTCGTTCAATGCTTGTTCAGTCAAGACTGTACGTTCGTGATCTAATTCAGCTTCAGGGATTTGTGTTTCGTTTACATAACGAGGGTTGATCGCTGCTACGTGCATCGCTACGTCTCTAGCTACCGCTTCGTCAGTTGTACCTTCTAAAACAGCTAATACAGCAATACGTCCACCCATGTGTAGGTAACCGCCAAATGCAGCGTTGTCATCTTTTTCGATTACTTCAAAACGACGGAAGCTGATTTTTTCACCGATAACTTGTGTTGCTTCGATCAAGTCAGATTCAACTGTTCCTTTTGATGTTTTGATTTTCATTGCTGCGTCCATGTCAGCTGGTTTGTTTTCAGCGACTAGTTCAGCGATTTCTTTTACTAAGTCTTGGAACATTTCGTTTTTAGAAACGAAGTCTGTTTCTGAGTTAACTTCAACGATTGCTGCAGTATTACCTTTCACTGCAACTGAAGCAAGACCTTCAGCGGCGATACGATCGTTTTTCTTCGCAGCTTTAGCCATTCCTTTTTCACGTAAAAGATCTACCGCTTTTTCGATGTCACCTTCAACTTCAACCAATGCTTTTTTCGCATCCATCATACCTACGCCAGTCATGTCGCGTAGTTCTTTTACCATTTTAGCTGTAACGTCTGCCATTTTTACTTCCTCCTAGTTGTATGCTTTTTCTTTAAAAAAAGCTGTTTCAAAGGAGAGTGAGGCTTGTCGCCTAGCCTTTGAAACAGCTCCATCATTTAAAAATTATTCTGCTGAAGAGTTGTCGCCTTCAACAACATCAACGATTTCTTCGATTGAAGTCGCTGTGTTTTCTGCTGAAAAATCTTCTTCAACTACTTGATCTTCCCCTTGATTTCCTTCGATGAAAGCATCAGCCATTTTTGAAGTAATCAATTTAACGGCACGGATTGCGTCGTCGTTTGATGGGATAACTACGTCGATCTCATCTGGATCACAGTTTGTATCAACCATTGCTACGATTGGGATATTCAATTTGTGTGCTTCTTGAACGGCAATGCGTTCTTTACGTGGGTCAACGATGTACATTACATCTGGGATTCTTGGCATATCAGCGATACCACCTAAGAATTTTTCAAGACGTTCACGTTGTTTGTTCAAACCAGCAACTTCTTTTTTAGGTAGAACTGCAAAAGTTCCATCTTCTTCCATTGCATTGATTTGTTTCAAACGAGCGATACGTTTTTGGATCGTATCCCAGTTTGTCAATGTTCCACCTAACCAACGGTGGTTTACAAAGTATTGTCCAGCACGAGTAGCTTCATCTTTGATTGCTTCTTGTGCTTGTTTTTTCGTACCTACGAATAAAGCAACGCCGCCTTCTTCTGCTACGCTCTTCATATAATCGTAAGCTGCATCTACTAATTTAACTGTTTTTTGCAAGTCAATAATGTAGATTCCGTTTCTTTCTGTGAAGATGTATTTCTTCATTTTTGGGTTCCAGCGACGAGTTTGGTGACCAAAGTGTACGCCGGCTTCTAGTAATTGTTTCATTGAAATTACTGCCATGTTTGTTTCCTCCGATTTGGTTTTTATTTTCCCTCTTCTTGTCTTCCAACTCGCTAGCCAACTTTTTCAAGCACCGACCAACGATCCAACAAGAATGTGGATTTATTGAGTAGTGACGTAAGATACACCAAAGTGATCTTTTTCTGCTCAACATTCAATAGTTTAACTGAATTGGGCATAAATTTCAAGAAAAAAAATCAACTTACTTATTTTTTTGTGTCTTCTTTTTCTCCCTCTCATTTTTTTACTTTATTTCTTTGTTTTTTTATAAGCAATTCGTGAAAAAATAAACAGGTAAATGTAAAATAAAGATGGGCAATTCAACGTTTTTTTGTTATGATACTTGTGAAAAGTTTCGTTAAAGGAGAACTAAAATGCGAAAAACTGAGCGACACTTGTTGATTAAACAAATCATTGAAGATTATACGATCCGTACACAAGATGAAATGTTAGCTAAGCTGACTGAAATGGGTGTATCTGCGACTCAAGCGACGATTTCAAGAGATATACGTGACTTAAAAATCGTTAAGGCGCCTGATGAAAATGGTGTTTCCCATTTTGTCCTGTTCAAAGAAAAGGAGACAGCTGAATCAAAAAGCGAAGATGAAAAACGTTTGATCCAGATGATTGAAGATATCGTGTTAAAAGTGGAACGAGTTCATTTTTTGACTATCGTCCATACCTTACCAGACAACGCACCGTTGTTCGCAGCTGTCTTAGATGAAATCAAACCGCCTCATATCGTTAGTACGATTGCTGGCTTTGATACAACGATCATTATTTCGAAAGATGATGAAGATGCGCAGTTAGTTGAAAACTTCTTGCATCATCCCACTACAGCAACAATTTTTTAAATGCCATAACAGTTAGTAATTGTATATATATTTTTTGATGTTGGTGAAATTTGCCAGCATCTTTTTTTATTTAAATCAATACTGGAGAAGAACCATGAACCTCTCTCAAGTTGACTTAACCTTTCGTTGCTATGAAAGCCCACTATACCTCGCACTCAATGCCTCATAGAAACAATAATAGTATTGTTTTCCACTAGTAGAATAAATTCAAATATCATGGAGAAACACAACAAGCGCTAAAAATCATATAAAGCTTCGTTCACTTTGAATTAGGCAGGTATTGCTTGTTTCATTATAAATCCCCACTTTTTTCTGATCGACGAAAAAACAGTCCCCCACACTCCTTATTTACATGTCATACTTTAATTTAAAAAACTTTTATAGCCTAGAAAGGAAAAACGATTATGACCTTCTTTCCCTTTGTCGATCCCAATCGTCCCCCACAAGCAGAAATCAAAAAAATGACAGAAGAACTCACTCAAAAGTTCCATGCAATCGATCCAGATTTGATTTTGATACATAATGATAACTTTATTGATTATGGTCCAGAGGTCTTTCCACAACTTTCTACTATCTACTGGGACCCTCGTGTACCGAATCATCCGATGGAACATTTTGTGTATTCGGAGTATCGTTTAAAAGGTAAGTTCTATACTGCTTATTGGGTTACCCCTTATGGTGTGATTATTGATAAATCACGATTAACGGATAGTCATGAAAAAAATTTGCAAAAAAAAGTAAGTAGCATTAATGATGCAATTCTTGAAGTCATTCGAGATTATCAAGTTCATAATCTTCTTTATTGGAAAGATTTGTTTTCACAAAAACAATTCGCACAACATGCTTTGGCCCTATATAAACAAAATCAACAAATAATCGGAGACATAAATATATGGAACTCCCCATTTGATTTCAGTGATCCAAAGTACCGACCTTTAGCAGCTGTTAAAAAAAATACTGAATTTCTAGAGACACAGCTGAGACAGTTAGATTTTCACTTAACTCTTACTCACGATGATTCATTTATTGATTTTGGACCAGAAATTGGTCATTTATTAGCTAATGCGCCTTATGACTCTGAACAAGATGAGCCTGATGATCCAATTGCTACCATATCTAATTATGAATATAATATTTATTTTAACCAGATACCTATTTACAGTCTCTCTCCTTATAGTATAGGAACGTGTTTTCATGGCGACTTCTTTAATGGTGGAATTACTAATGTTAAGTATCTGGGGCTAAATAAGGTGTTAGATGATGCGATTGAAGTGATTATGAGAAAATATATGCTTTACAACAAATACTATTGGCGTGAAACCTATACGCCAGAACAATTTCAGCACAAAATACGTGAAGATAAAGAATGGTGGACTTTATTTTAACAGTTTATTCAAAAAATAAAATCTTGAACAGAAAGGATAGTAACTATGACCTTCTTTCCCTTTGTCGATCCCAACCGTCGTCCACAAGCCAAGATCAAAAAAATGACAGAAGAACTGACCCAAAAATTTCAAGCAATCGATCCAGATTTGACTTTGATACATAATGATAACTTTATTGATTACGGTCCAGAGGTATTTCCACAACTTTCTACTATCTACTGGGACCCTCGTGTACCGAATCATCCGATGGAACATTTTGTGTATTCGGAGTATCTACTTAGATATGGAGGTTACCCTCTTTACTGGTTTACGCCCTATGGTGAACAAATCTATGAATATTATAGAAGACCTGGAGGGAATGCAGACTCGCGAAGAAAAACTTTAAAAATGATTGAACAGACTCTCCTAAGAATCATTCATGACTATCAAGTTCATAACCTTCTCTATTGGAAAGATATATTTACTGAAAAACAATTGGAACAGGAGAAGTTAAAACCCTACAAGAGAGTATCGCAATCTATTGGACCTGGCGAATTAATTAGTTCACCAATTAGTTTCACTGACCCCAAGCACCGACCTTTGGCTGCTGTAGAAAAGAATACCGAATTTCTGGAAACTCAGTTAGATCAATTAGATTCTCGATTAACCGTGATTCGTGATGACTCATACATTGATTTTGATCCAGAAGTTGGGTTCTTTTTCGCTGAATTCCCTTATGATCCTGAAGAAGATGAACCTAATGATCCTAGACGTTATTTGTCTAATGAAGAGTATACAATTAGTTACGGCGGTATTTCTTTATTTGGTTGTTCCCCTTATCAATTAAGCTATGGAATACATGGGGATTTTTATAACGAATGGATGTTTAACACGGATTACCTTAGTTTAAGCGAACAATTGAATAATTCAATTTTAGCTATCATCTATCAATATCAACAGAACAATTTATATTATTGGCGTAATGTGTATACACCTGAAATGTTTCAAAAAGAAATCAATAAATATAAAGACAGAGAGACATGGAGACTGGATAGGTCTGTCTAACTTAGACGTTTGTTAAAGCTTCACTCAAATTCTCTTTTTACTCCGACTTTCCCGAAATAATAATTCTCTCTTCTACTTTTCCAACGTGTTATGATTCAAATAAAAATTTTGAACAGAAAGGATAGTAACTATGACCTTCTTCCCCTTTGTCGATCCCAACCGTCGACCACAAGCAGAGATCAAAAAAATGACAGAAGAACTGACCCAAAAATTTCAAGCAATCGATCCAGATTTGACTTTGATACATAATGATAACTTTATTGATTATGGTCCGGAGGTCTTTCCAAAGCTATCAAAAATTTATTGGGACCCTCGTGTGCCAGATCACCCAATGGAACATTTTGTGTATTCGGAGTATCTACTTAGATATGGCGGCTATCCTCTTTACTGGTTTACGCCTTATGATGAAAAAATTTACGAATATTATAGAAGCCCTGGAGGGAATGCAGGCTCGCGAAGAAAAACTTTAAAAATGATTGAACAGACTATCCTAAGAATCATTCATGACTATCAAGTTCATAACCTTCTCTATTGGAAAGATATATTTACTGAAAAACAATTGGAACAGGAGAAGTTAAAACCCTACAAGAGAGTATCGCAATCTATTGGACCTGGCGAAATAATTAGTTCACCAATTAGTTTCACTGACCCCAAGCACCGACCTTTGGCTGCTGTAGGAAAGAATACGGAATTTCTAGAAACTCAGTTAGATCAATTGGATTCTCGATTAACCGTGATTCGTGATGACTCATATATTGATTTTGGTCCAGATATCGGTCATTTTCTTGCGGAGTGCCCTTACGATCCAGAGGAAGACGAGCCAGATGATCCTAGACGTGATTTATCTCGTTACGAGTACGACATTTATTTTAATAAAACATTACTTTTCTCTCTCTCTCCTTATTGTAGTGGGACTGGATTTCATGGCGATTACTTTAATGGGGGAATACCGAATGTTACCTACCTTGGACTAAGCAAGAAGCTAGTTGATGCGATCAATGTGATTATGAGAAAATATATGCTTTACAACAAATACTACTGGCGGGAAACCTATACCCCAGAACAATTTCAAAGTAAAATACGTGAAGATAAAGAATGGTGGACTTTATTTTAACAGTTTATTCAAAAAATAAAATCTTGAACAGAAAGGATAGTAACTATGACCTTCTTCCCCTTTGTCGATTCCAACCGTCGACCACAAGCAGAGATCAGAAAAATGACAGAAGAACTGACTCAAAAATTTCATGCAATCGATCCAGAATTGACCTTGATTCACAATGATAACTTTATTGATTATGGTCCAGAGGTCTTTCCACAACTTTCGTCGATTTACTGGGATCCTCGCGTGGCAAAACATCCGATGGAACATTTTGTGTATTCGGAGTATCTACTTAGATATAGAGGCTATCCTCTTTACTGGTTTACGCCTTACGATGAACAAATTTACGAATATTATAGAAAACCGAGTGGGGCTTCAGATTCTTCTAGACAAGCAGTAAAAGTGATTGACCAAGCTATCTTAAAAGTCATTCATGAATATCAAGTACTTAACCTGTTCTATTGGAATGACTTATTTCCAGAAAAACAATTGGAACAGGAAAGGTTAAAACCTTATAATCGTCCATCACAATTCATCGGACCAGGAGAACTCGTTAGTTCACCAATTAGTTTTACTGACCCCAAGCATCGACCTTTGGTTGCTGTAGAAAAGAATACCGAATACTTAGAAACACAGCTCAACAAACTAGATTTGCGCTTATCTCTTATTCATGATGATTCATACATTGACTTTGGCCCAAAGATTGGTCGTTTTTTAGCTGAATATTCTTATGATCCAGAAGAAGATGAACCTAATGATCCTATATGCGACTTATCTGATTCAGAGTATCAAATCTATTATGGTGATACTCTTTTGTACAGTTTTACTCCCTATAGCTTTGGAACTGGTTACCAAGGAAATATTCTTAATGGTGGCATACCTAGTTTCGTTCATCTTGGACTAAGTAATGAACTTGATGCTACTGTAATAAAACATGTTCACAAATATCAATTGAATAATTTATATTATTGGCGTGATTATTATACTACTGGAGAGTTCCAAAAAGAAATTAAAAAAAATAAAAAGATGTGGTGCTTAGAATAACTAAGCACCACCATCTTTATTATTTTATAATCGGATATGCTGTCGCAACCGTAATTTTTCCATTTGCTTTAACATTCGCATGTCCTTCTATCGTAAAACCTTCTGTACTTTCACCACTAAAAGGATGTCTCCCCGGTATATTAGGAACCTGTTTTTTTACAATTTGTTCTACTTCACTCGTAATTTTTTCTGCATCCCAGCTGTCTGGAAAAACAATATATTTTGTATTCTTATATTTCCCATCATACTTAACATTCGCCTCAAAAGGTCGTCCTTCCACCAATGTCCCAGTTGGTTCATAAACCACTCCACTGTCTGGATTATAAAAATCAGGGTGCCGTGAATGAGCACCTGTGATTTCAGGATCGCCAGTTCTTCCCGGTCTCACCTCTCCTGCCACATGACGCAAGGCTTTACGGATATAGTATTAGTGATTGGCAATTTTTCTACTAAGGACTACTTGGGATGTTCGATAGTCGATCTAACGCTTAGATAGGTGCCCCACCTAGATGTTTATTATCGCTTTACTCCTGTTCTCTTTACTTCGACTTTTTCGAAAAAAAATTCTTTATACTGTCTTTCAACATGTTATGATTCAAATGAAAAAACTTGATATAGAAAGGAATAATACCTATGACCTTCTTCCCCTTTGTCGATCCCAACCGTCGACCACAAGCCAAGATTCGAAAAACGACAGAAGAACTGACTCAAAAATTTCATGCAATCGATCCAGACTTGACCTTGATTCACAATGATAACTTTATTGATTATGGTCCAGAGGTCTTTCCACAACTTTCGTCGATTTACTGGGATCCTCGCGTGGCAAATCATCCGATGGAACATTTTGTGTACTCGGAGTACCAACTTAGATATAAAAACTACCCTCTTTACTGGTTTACTCCTTATGGTGAATGGCTTTACGAAACTTATCAAAAACCTGGAGGAACTCCAGATCCAGAAAGAAAAACTTTAAAAATGATTGATCAGACTATACTAAGAATCATTCATGACTATCAAGTTCATAACCTTCTCTATTGGAAAGATATATTTACAGAAAAACAATTTGAACAGGAAAAGTTAGAACCTTATAAACGATTATCACAATTCGTTGGACCAGTAAAAATCATTAGTTCGCCAATTAGTTTCACTGACCCCAAACATCGATCTTTAGCTGCTGTAGAAAAGAATACCGAATTTTTAGAAACTCAATTAGATCACTTAGATTCTCAATTAACGGTGATTCATGATGATTCTTATATTGATTTTGGTCCGGATATTGGCCATTTTCTTGCGGAATGTCCTTATGATCCTGAAGAAGACGAGCCAGATGATCCTAGACGTTACTTATCTCACTATGATTACAACATTTATTTTAATGAGACAGCCATTTACGGACTTTCTCCTTATAGTATAGGAACTAGTTTTCATGGCGACTTCTTTAATGGGGGGATTGCTAATGTTACGTACCTTGGACTTAGTAAGGAACTAGATGATGCGATTGAAGTGATTATGAGGAAATATATGCTCTATAATAAATATTACTGGCGCAACAATTATTCCTATGAAGATTTCCAAAAAATAGTGCGTAACTATAAAAAGACATGGAAGTTGAATTAATTCAACATCTTATGATTCTTGAACAGAAAGGATAGTAACTATGACCTTCTTCCCCTTTATCGATCCCAACCGTCGACCACAAGCAGAAATCAAAAAAATGACAGAAGAACTCACTCAAAAGTTTCATGCAATCGATCCAGATTTGTCTTTGATACATAATGATAACTTTATTGATTATGGTCCAGAGGTCTTTCCACAACTTTCTACTATCTACTGGGACCCTCGTGTACCGAATCATCCGATGGAATATTTTGTGTATTCGGAGTATCTGCTTAGATATAGAGGCTATCCTCTTTACTGGTTTACGCCTTACGATGAACAAATTTACGAATATTATAGAAAACCGAGCGGGGCTTCAGATTCTTCTAG
The DNA here is from genome assembly GCF_015556925.1 of Enterococcus sp. 1001283B150225_161107_E12. Taxonomy (NCBI): domain Bacteria; kingdom Bacillati; phylum Bacillota; class Bacilli; order Lactobacillales; family Enterococcaceae; genus Enterococcus; species Enterococcus sp. 1001283B150225_161107_E12. The sequence continues at coordinate 92,627 of NZ_JADNNI010000015.1, forward strand.
ACAAGCAGTAAAAGTGATTGACCAAGCTATCTTAAAAGTCATTCATGAATATCAAGTGCATAACCTGTTCTATTGGAATGACTTATTTACAGAAAAACAATTGGAACAGGAAAGGTTAAAACCTTATAATCGTCCATCACAATACATTGGACCAGGAGAACTCGTTAGTTCGCCGATTAGTTTCACTGACCCCAAGCATCGACCTTTGGCTGCTGTAGAAAAGAATACGGAATTTCTAGAAACTCGATTAAATAAATTAGATTCTCGATTAACCGTGATTCGTGATGAATCATACATTGATTTTGATCCAGAAGTTGGGTTCTTTTTCGCTGAATTCCCTTATGATCCTGAAGAAGATGAACCTAA